>JBEKWK010000034.1:0-13220 GCA_049513175.1 FCB group bacterium | reverse complement strand
CAAAGAAGCTTGATAAGCAAAATACATTGAAATATTTATTGTAGTTTTTCATTGATTACTAAATTTTTGATTTATTTTTCTTAAAACTCCTAATTCCTAACTCCTAACTCCTAACTAATTAAATCTAACCTGCACACCTACAGTAACGCCATAGAAGCCGATTTTAGGGTTAATATTATCGAAAACAGTTACACCAAAACCAACTCGTTTACCAACATAGTAAGCCGAAGTCTGGAGAGGGAAATTGAGTGTATTGAAATAAGCTCCCCCGTCATATTTGGCTCGTATGTGAGATAAACCTAAAGAAAGTGTAAATTTAAAATCATCGGAAAGGAAAAACAATCCTCCTAAGCCTCCTAAATCAAGAATCTCCGCACCTGATGTGCCATTTAGAAAAGTAGCATTCTCCGAAAATTTATCCCCGGCAAACATACCGTATGCCGATACAAAGAAATGACTTTTCACCTGGAATGCAATATCGAGAGCCGAACCCATTACATTCAGATAATTATCTCCGAGTGCGGGACCAATGCGTAGATTAGCCCATACTTCGTGGCTATTGTCAAAATCAGTGCCTGTAGAATAGGATTTTGATGTTACAAGAAATATTAATATTATGAAACATACAAAAAAATGAGATAAAGTCATTCTGAACGAAACGAAGCGAAATGAAGAGGCTATTTTAAAAAAAGAGAAATAA
The DNA here is from genome assembly GCA_049513175.1 of FCB group bacterium. GTDB lineage: Bacteria > Bacteroidota > Ignavibacteria > Kapaibacteriales > UBA2268 > JBEKWK01. The sequence goes on along the minus strand of JBEKWK010000034.1, from coordinate 12,520 downwards.
GAAATTAGATAAAAGAATATGGATTCCAACTTCCGTTGGAATGACATCAAAGGTTCATTCAGAATACAGAATTCAGAATTCAGAATTAGAAGTGGATTCTTCGCTACGCTCAGAATGACATTACCAAAAGAGTATTTCATTAATTTTGATTTCATATATTTTATTTTAAAATCTCGTTTTACCTATGTTAATTGAAAATGGATAGAGTAAATAGAATTTAGTTACCTTGCCGATTTCGATTGTAGGCGAAGGAAGCTTAAAATAATTCAATCCCTGCCTGAACCAATTCCAGAACCAACCTCCATCTGGTAATAAATTAATAAGATTATAATCTAATGAAATCAAAAATTTCCTGTTTCCATACACTTTACCCCATTTAGTATTAGGTTCATCATAAATCAATTCCGCACCATTACTTGTAGTGCCTTCCGACATACTATATACAGCATAACCAAAGCTCAGTTCCAGCCAGGGGACCCAATATTTTTTTAAATCATCCGGGAGCATATTATAAACATTTATTCCCATGTAAAAAGTTTGTGTACTGTAATTATCAATAAAGCTAAGTGCATCCAGCCGCGGTACTTCATGGTGCCATGAAGGTTGCACATACATAAACTTAGGCGTGAAGTTTTGCAGGAAGGGTATATAATGCTGGGCTATGAAAAAAGTTGCTCCCGCAACGTCGCCATACCAATCCGAAGGCGAGAAGCCAAAATCCTTACTGAATCCGTCGTGAATTTCAACGTAAGTATTATATGCCAATCCTAACACTCCACCTATAAGTGACGCATCGTCCCAGCCAAAGCCCGAACCTATCAGGCATTCCGAAAAAACATAAGACGGCATGAATGTACCGTAAAAATGCCCGCATTTATCCAGGTAAGCGGAATATTTCGCATCCTCTGCCACCTGGAAGGGTCCGACTCGCTTCCATATTGTGTTTTGCTGCATTTCATGCTGAACGATAAATATTCCCGTCAAAACGCAGGTAAAAATTGTTGTAGGCAATGCTTTTACATTTGTATGCAGATAAGGAAGAGTCCCGTCAATTGTATATCGTTTATTACCGGCAAAGAGAAATTGACTAATGGGCACAGTTGCCGGAAGTGTATCTTTGGTTGTTGCCTGATTCAGTTGAGTATTATTTAAATTCTTTTGGGTAGAATCCTGGGAGAAGACCATATTATAATAAAATAATAATAACAGTAATGTCATTGATAAGTTCGCTATTTTACTTGACACCCGGACTCCTTCTAAATTAAAATTGTAATAAAATAAAATTCAAAAATACAAAAATTGTCTGAAATTTGATTTTTTAGTATTGAATAGCCCTGAGCTTTAGCTCAGGGGAAGGTTCTTCGTGCGTCCGGTGCTTCAGCCATAATCCACGAGTTAAAACTCGTGGCTATTGAATTTCATACAAATCACATTAATCAAAAAAATCACAGTTCAGACATTCAACACCTCATTTCGTTGTATGCCATATATGTCCATGCTTCCCGACAGCCCACTTATTCATGGCATCAGGAAATGCTATAGCTTTTATAGAATCAACAGGAAAATCATTATCCTGGACCCAACTCATACCACTGTTAGTTGTTTTGAATAATGTTGAGGTAGAATCTGTTTTATAATTTATTCCTAATGTCCAACCGTGGTTATCATCTGTAAATATTACCTGGTGTAGATTAAAATTCCTTGTAGTATCAATGGTCTTGACATTCCATGCATTACCACCGTCCGTAGAATAAAGTAAATCACTACCATAAAGACTAATCCAACCTATATTTTTATCAATAAATGCAATATCTATGGCACCATACATTAAATTTACTTGTTTATATATAACAAACCAATTTTTGCCGCCATCTGAAGTATGAAACAAACCAGTTTGATAATCTGATGCATCGTTTCCTACCGCCCAACCATTCAATGAGTCCAAGAAATAGATGCAATCAAAAGATAACTCGGCAAGACTTTTATTCCATTTTTTCCCATTATCAGTTGAAAATAATATATCTCTTTGATTGTAATTACATATTGCCCAAATTGTATGTTCATTTACATATTTTACTTTATATAAAATTTTGTCAAATACGGTATCTATTGGGAACCATTTTATACCACCGTTCGTTGTATAGTATGAATAAGGGTCTCCGCCAAAACAACCATTATTTTTATCATAAAAGCTAATATCATAAGGATATGTCCCCGGTATATTTAATTGTGTTTCCCAAGTAAGACCTCCATTAAATGTGTGAAGTATAACCGTAGAATCATTATGTGGAATGTCATTAACATTTCCTTTCCCAATAGCCCAGCAATTTTGATTATCAATACAAGTTATACAGTAAATATCACAATTTGTACCTGTATTTTGAAGTACCCATCCGCCCTGAGAAAAGCAGTAGCTTGTCGCAAAGAACAATACGAAAAGAGTAATGAATGTTTTCATAATTTATTCCTTTATTTTTAAATTGTTATTTCATTATACAAACAGGATAAGCATGCACTCCGCCGCTATAGCTCATTTTCAGAAAATATATACCTGTCGGGAGTTCTTCAACTGAAAATTGAAATTGTTGCTTACCTATAAAATCTGCTACTTTCAAATCCTTGATTAGCAGCCCTTCGTATGAATACAATTCAATTTTTGTATTAATGGGTATTGGAACATTGCATTTTGCAGACACAATATCTTGTGTCGGATTCGGAGAAATTGCAATGTTGAGATTATCGGCGTTCATCCTATTATCTTTCACACCAACACCTCCAGTCGTTGTATGCCAGATATGACCATGCTTTCCGACTGCCCAACCGTTCAAGGTATCCGTAAATTCGAAGGCATTTAAAGAATCATCCGGGAAATTGTTATCAATTATCCAATCTACTCCACCGTTTATTGTTTTATATAATTTAGGATAACCCATCAAGAATCCTCCTCCACCTAATATCCACCCATGTTTTTTGTCGAAAAATTTTATTTGTAAAAATGCTCCATAAGTAGAGTCAATAATCTTTTTACTCCATGAAATTCCTCCGTCTGTTGTAAAGAATCCATCCATGTAGTCGCCAAAAATCCAACCTGTATTTATATCAGTAAATACAAAATCCGATGCACTCCAGATATTTATACTTGTATCAATTTTTACAGTCCAATTTTTACCTCCATCGGAAGTATGAATTAAAGCAATATTATAACTTGAATCTCCTATTGCCCAGCCATTCAAAGTATCAAAAAAAAAGATTTTTTTGATATTTATGCTATCAGAAAAACTTTTATTCCATGTTTGACCATTATCAGTTGAGCGTAATATATCTCTTCCTTTATGGTTGCCATAAGTCCAAATTGTATGATTATTCACATATTTTACATTAAATATAAAGGAATCAAATACAGTATCAATTGGTGTCCATTTTATTCCACCATTCGTTGTATAATATGAATAAGGTTCTGCACCAAGACAACCATTATTTTTGTCATAAAAATCAATGTCATAAAAATTAATACTATAAAATCCTGAAAAATTATTATAAATTCCAACTAAGGTATTGAATTGTTTTTCCCATATAAGACCACCATTTGATGTATGAAGAACAATTAATGAATCATTATAAGGAAGTTCGTCGTGATTTCTATTTCCTAAAGCCCAGCAGTTTTGTTCATCAATACATTTTATGCAGAAAATATTACGGGTTGTACTTGAATTTTGCAGCACCCAGCCGCTCTGAGGATAGCAGTAGCTTGTTGCGAGAAACAATACAAAAAGAGTAATTAGTGTTTTCATAAAAATCTCCAAAAAAATTTAATTCTTAATTTTAAATTCTTAATTCTTAATTCATTACACACACAGGATAAGCTCTCACTCCGCCGCTATAGCTCATTTTCAGAAAATATATGCCTGTCGGCAGGTCTCCTACCGAAAATTGAAATTGCTTTTTCCCTGCAAAATTTATGGATTTCAAATCCTTAATTAGCAGCCCTTCGGATGAATACAATTCAATTTTTGTGTTTGGCGGAATAGGAAAATTGCATTTTGCTGAAACAAGGTCTTGTGCGGGATTAGGAGAAATTATCAAAACAGCATTTGAAGAGATATTTTCATCTTTTACACCAACACCACCGGTTGTTGTGTGCCAAATATGACCTTGCCAATCAGTAATCCATCCATTTTGTGAATCTGAAAATTCCATAGAGCGAATCGTATCGTTTGGGATAATAACATCTTTTATCCAATCTTCACCACCATTTGTAGTTTTATATAGAACATAAGCTTGAGGCCCAGATTCTCTTCCTAATATCCATCCGTGGTTTGAATCAGTAAATTTTATTTTTACAAATGTAAAGTATGAGAACGTAGTATCAATATTCTTTATATTCCAAGAATTTCCACTATCTGTTGTAAAAAATAACTCCCCACCACACATCCAGCCTGTATTTTTATCTGTAAATATAAAATCTAATGCATACAAGGAATAATCACTTGAATCAGTTTTTACAATCCAATTTTTTCCCCCGTCAGTTGTATTAATTATCGTAATTGCATCAGGAGAAATATTATAAATTATCCATCCATTTAATGAATCGAGAAAATATACCTTACTCAAAGAAGGATTATATGCCGAATATCTAACAGACCATGTTTTGCCATTATCAGTAGAACATTCTAAATAATCCCCATTTAATGCCCAAATTGTATGATTATTCACATACTTTATATTAGATAATCCACCTATGAAATTCGTATCAATTAGTATCCAATTTTTACCACCATTAGTAGTATAAAATGAATATTGATAAGTACCGAAGCAACCATTGTTTTTATCATAAAAATCAATTAAATAATTATAATAATACATAGAAAAATACCAATCATTCATATCTGGCACTTTATATTGAGTTTCCCAATTATAACCTCCATTTGTTGAATGTAGAATTATTATCGAATCTTTAAGTGGAGGTTCCAAAGAATATTTTCTTCCTAATGCCCAGCAATTATTATTATCAGGACAACTTATGCCGATAATATCATAGTCCGTGCCTGTGTTCTGTAGTACCCAGCCGCTCTGAGGATAGCAGTAGCTTGTTGCGAGGAACAAAACGAAAAGAGTAAATAGTGTTTTCATAAAAAATCTCCAAAAAAATTTAAATATTTTATTTACAATTTTAAACTCCTAATTCCACACTCCGACTCGACTGAGCTTGCCGAAGTCTAATTCCTAAATGAAATAAATTCTTAATTGCAGAAAACATATATCTGTACAATAAAATGTACACTTTTTTATAAAACTGTACATAAAATTATACATATATTACCGTAATAAATAAATAACATACAATATATATGCTTATAGCAATAATTGTACCATGAAAAGGAGGGGATTTTAGTCAGCATGGTAGTCGTTGATAATACAGATGAACAACTCCTACGGAGTTGGCATTAAATTATTATGTGTTATTATAATCAATCCAGTATGGATTGTTCATCTGTAACAGGCAATGGATTAGTTCACCTCACAATCCAGTATGGATTGCTCATCTATAACAGGGTGAACTGGTGTCACCTCACAATCCAGTATGGATTGCTCATCTGTAACGGGTCGAACTTGGTTCACCTCACAATCCAGTATGGATTGCTCATCTGTAACGGGTCGAATCGTGTCACCTCACAATCCAGTATGGATTGTTCATCTGTAAAAGGACGAACTGGTGTCACCTCACAATCCAATATGGATTGTTCATCTGTAACAGGTCGAACTGGGGTCACCTGACAATCCAGTATGGATTGCTCATCTGTAACAAGAGGGTTCTTACCTTCTCCCAATCCCATCGGGATTGCTCATCTGTAACGGGGCGAACTAGGGTCACCTCACAATCCAGTATGGATTGTTCATCTCTTTTTTTATGTTTGATTACTTTAAAAATAGTAATTTTGTAATTATATTATTTTATTGTTATGCAGGAGAGTTTATATGCCTAATTCATATACACAATTATATGTTCACATTGTCATTGTTGTAAAAGACAGAGATAATATAATTCTATCTACTTTTAAGGATAATCTTTACAAATATATTACTTCTGTAATACAGGATAGAGGGCACAAACTATTAATCATTAACGGTATGTCTGACCATGTACATATTTTGGTAGGTTTAAATCCAGATGAATCAATATCGGTATTGGTAAAGGAATTAAAAAGAAATTCAACAAATTTTATAAATAATAACAAGTTCATTAAAAGTACTTTTTCTTGGCAAAGCGGATATGGAGCTTTTTCTTATTCTCGTTCACATTTAAAGAATGTAATTCAATATATTGAAAACCAAGAACTGCATCACAAAAAGAAAACGTTTAGAGAAGAGTATATAGAACTGCTCGAGAAATTCTCAATAAAATATGATATGGAATATATCTTTCAGGATGTATTAGATAAAAGTGGCACTCAATAAAGCTGATGAACAACTCCTACGGAGTTGAAGATTCTTGGGGATACTTACTGTTACAGATGAACAACTCCTACGGAGTTGAGGACTACTGGTAGGACACAGTATTACAGATGAGCAACTCCTACGGAGTTGAAGGAAGCTAACGGGACTTTCTGTTACAGATGAGCAACTCCTACGGAGTTGAAGAAAGCTAACGTGACTTGCTGTTACAGATGAACAACTCCTACGGAGTTGAAGAAAGCTAACGTGACTTGCTATTACAGATGAGCAACTCCTACGGAGTTGAAGATACACGGTGAGGATTGCTGTTACAGATGAGCAACTCCTACGGAGTTGAAGAAACCTGATGGGGATTGCTATTACAGATGAGCAACTCCTATGGAGTTGAAGTTACCCGGTGAGACTTGCTGTTACAGATGAACAACTCCTACGAAGTTGGTTCTCTAATGCAATCATTCTTAATTCTTAATTTTTAATTGTTAATTGCCCAAAAAACTGGGTTCGGAAACGATTGATTTGTAGATATTTAAAAATCCAAAATATTTTTTTATAAGCAAAACCCTTGAAATTTGACAAATTTCCCACATTTTGCAATTTTTTTCAAAAATCCCTTTTTTTTTTAGGATTTATTCCATATTTTTGTAAGCTCTGTCGGAAACGACAAACTTTTTGTTATATATTGGAGATATTTAAGTGCCGACTGTAAGTCAGTTAATAAGGAAGCCGAGAAAAAAGATAATAGTGAAGAGCAAATCACCTGCTCTTAAGTCATGCCCCCAGCGGAGAGGCGTTTGCACGAGGGTATATACTACCACTCCTAAAAAGCCTAATTCCGCACTGCGTAAAGTTGCGCGTGTGAGATTAACTTCAGGGTTTGAAGTTACATCATACATACCCGGCGAAGGGCATAACCTGCAGGAGCATTCGATTGTTTACCTGCGCGGCGGAAGAGTGAAAGACCTTCCGGGTGTGCGTTACCATATTATCAGAGGCACGGCGGATACACAGGGCGTTGACGGCAGGAAGCAGGGAAGAAGTAAATACGGCTCCAAGAGACCTAAAAAAGCATCGTAAATTTTAGATAAAAATTAAAAAATAAATTATAAATCGTTATGAGAAAAAGAAGAGCAGAAAAAAGACGTTTGTATGTGGACCCGAAGTTCCAGGATTTGGTCGTTTCGAGGTTAGTAAACAATATAATGTACCAAGGCAAAAAGAATACAGCCCGTACAGTTGTTTATGATGCATTCGAAATAATCGGTCAGAAAACTAAATCGGAGCCGCTGGAAGTTTTCAAGAAGGCATTATCTAATGTTGCTCCCATATTGGAAGTCCGCTCACGCAGAGTCGGCGGAGCTACATACCAGGTGCCTGTTGAAGTACGTGAAGAAAGAAGAATTGCTCTTGCTATTCGTTGGATTAAGCAGTATGCTAAAGCCCGCAGAGACAAGTCAATGTCACAGCGTCTTGCCGCCGAATTAATGGCAGCGGCTAACGGCGAGGGTGCGGCAGTGAAAAAGCGTGATGATGTCCACAGGATGGCAGAGGCTAACAAAGCTTTTGCTCATTTCAAGTGGTGATTTGTGAAATACGTTCTTTGTCAATTTAATTCCAGTTTTTAATAATAATATGTCGGATGAAGTTCCTATAGAGCGTCTTAGAAACATCGGCATTATGGCTCACATTGATGCAGGAAAAACTACGACGACGGAAAGGATACTTTACTATACAGGTTATTTGCATAGAATCGGCGAAGTGGACGACGGAAATGCTTTCATGGATTACATGGAGCAGGAAAAGGAAAGAGGAATCACGATAATGTCCGCCGCCACGACATGCGTTTGGAATGATTATCATATTAATATAATTGATACGCCCGGGCATGTTGATTTCACGGCAGAAGTCCAAAGAAGTCTTAGGGTATTGGATGGTGCTATTGCGATTTTTTGTGCAATGGGAGGCGTTGAGCCTCAATCGGAAACGGTCTGGCACCAGGCTGATATGTTCAAGGTTCCAAGACTTGCTTATGTAAATAAAATGGATAGGATGGGTGCCGATTTTGAGAATGTTCTTCAGATGATGAGGGACAAATTGCATGCTAATCCTGTTGCAATCCAGATTCCGATAGGAGCCGAGGAAAATTTTGAAGGTATAATTGACCTTATTAAAATGAAAGCTTTGTATTTCGATGAAGAATCACAAGGCGTTACAATAATAGAAGAGGATATACCTGAAACTCTCAAGGAAATTGCAAATACCTACCGTGAAAAGATGATTGAAGTTATCAGCGAAATTGATGATGCAATACTTACAAAATATCTCGATGGTTTGGAATTGAGTGAATCTGATATTAAAAGGGGATTGAGAAAAGGGACTTTGGAAGCGAAATTTAATCCTGTTTTATGCGGTTCATCTTTAAGAAATATTGGGGTTCAGCCCCTGATGAATGCGATAATTGATTACTTGCCTTCACCGGAGGATATAGAATTCTTTGAAGGTTTTGATGTTGAAAATCATTTTAAAAAATTAAAGAGAAAACCCTTGGTAGATGAGCCTTTCTCGGCATTGGCTTTTAAATTAACGATTGACCAGTTTGTCGGAAAACTATGCTACATCAGGATTTATTCAGGTAAAGTCAAAGTAGGTAATACAGTAGAGAATACTTCAGTCCGAAAAAGCGAGAAAATCAATAAGATAATAAGGATGCACTCAAATAAAAGGGATGAGATACAGGAAGCGACAGCAGGAGATATTGTGGCTTTTCCGGGACTGAGATTCACAAGGACAGGCGATACATTATGCGATATGAAACATCCGATTTTATATGAGAAGATATATTTTTCAGAACCTGTTATTAATCAGTCAATAGAGGCAAAAACACTTGCCGACCAGGATAAATTGCTCCAGGTTTTAGAAAAACTGAGCGAAGAAGACCCGACATTTAAGTATAAAAGTGATGAGGAAAGCGGTCAGATAATCATAAGCGGTGTTGGCGAACTTCATTTAGAGATTATAGTTGACAGGCTCAAAAGAGAATTTAATTTAGCGACGAAAGTCGGCAAGCCGCAGGTAGCATACAGGGAAAGTATAGAAGACAGGGTAGTTCAGGACGGAGTTTTTGATAAGCCATCAGGCGGTAAAAGTCAATACGGGCATGTAATAATTGAAATGCAAAAATCCGGTCGCGGTGAAGGGATTGTTATCGAGAATAAATTAACAGATAAAATTATTCCGAAGCAGTATTTCCCCGCAATCGAGAAAGGTATACAGGATGCATTACAGGTTGGACCACAGGGTTACCCCGTAATTGATATTAAAGTGAAAATCATTGGCGGAAGCTATAACGACGAAAGCTCAAATGAACTGGCATTCAGAATTGCCGGGTCAATCGCAGTCAAGGACGGATTGAGGAAAGCCAATCCGGTTTTACTCGAACCTGTTTTTGAATTGGAAGTGGTATCACCCGAAGAGTATGTCGGAGACATAATAGCGGATTTAAATTCTCGAAAAGGCAGAGTTGAAGGAATTACACAGCGTGGACCTTTACAGGTAGTAAGAGGTATGACTCCCTTGTCCGAAATGTTCGGTTATATTACACAGTTAAGGTCAATGAGCCAGGGTCGGGCAATTTATACGATGAATTTTTCGCATTATGAACCGGCTCAGATTAAAGTACAAAGTTATTATTAAGAATTGGAAATTAAGAATTAAAAATTAAGAATTAAGAATGGATTCCAGCTTTCGTTGTAATGACAGAAAAAATTAATTCATAATACAGAACTCAGAATACAGAATTAGAAAGATAGATTTTAATAAATAAAATAAATAAATTTATATAACACAAAAATTTTTAGGAGTTTTTAATGGCTAAGGAAAAATTCGATAGGTCCAAACCCCATGTTAATATTGGTACAATAGGCCATGTTGACCATGGAAAAACAACATTAACCGCAGCAATCACTATGGGATTGGCTAAAAAAGGTACTAATACACAGGTACGTACCTTCGATTCCATTGATAATGCTCCGGAAGAGCGCGCAAGAGGAATTACAATTGCGACGGCTCACGTAGAATACGAAACTGCAAACCGCCACTACGCTCATGTAGATTGCCCGGGACACGCAGATTATATTAAAAACATGATTACCGGTGCCGCCCAGATGGACGGGGCTATTCTTGTATGTGCCGCCGATGACGGTCCAATGCCGCAAACACGCGAGCATATTCTTTTAGCTTACCAGGTAGGCGTTCCGAAAATCATTGTATTCCTGAATAAAGTTGATATAGCAGACCCTGAGCTTTTAGAGTTAATTGAAATGGAATTAAGGGAGTTGTTAACTTCTTATAACTTTAAGGGAGATGAAATTCCCATAATTCAGGGTTCAGCTCTCCAGGCATTACAGGCAGGTGCCGATCCTTCAGTCCCGGCAGAAGACCCGCGATTGGATTGTGTATTTAAATTAATGGATGCTGTTGACGCTTATATTCCTACACCTGTACGAGATGTTGATAAACCATTCCTTATGCCCGTTGAGGACGTATTCTCAATCACAGGACGCGGAACGGTAGGTACAGGACGTGTAGAGCGAGGTATCGTAAAAGTTGGTGAGGAAGTTGAAATCGTTGGTTTCGGTCTTCATAAGAAAACCACCTGCACAGGTGTCGAAATGTTCAGGAAATTATTAGACGAAGGACGTGCAGGCGATAACGTTGGATTATTATTACGCGGTGTTGACAAAAATGAACTCGAGCGCGGTATGGTTATTTCCAAGCCCGGTTCTATTACGCCTCATCATAAATTCAATGCACAGGTTTATGTGTTAAAGAAAGAAGAAGGCGGACGTCATACCCCATTCTTCGGCGGTTACAGACCACAATTCTATTTGAGAACAACAGACGTAACAGGTATTTTGAATTTACCTGCAGGAGTTGAGATGGTTATGCCCGGCGATAACTTAGACAATTTAACAATAGAGCTTATTACCCCGGTCGCTATGGAAGAAGGACTCAGGTTCGCTATTCGTGAAGGCGGCAGGACAGTAGGAGCCGGCGTTGTAACAAAAATTATTGAATAAATTTATATAAGGGTTATTTTAATGTTAAATAACCCTCTTTAATTGTATTAACGGAGAAAAAAAGTGGCTTCTCAAAGGATTCGAATTAAATTGAAATCATACGACCATAACTTGATTGATAAATCGAGCGAGAGAATTGTGAGAACCGTAAAACAAACGGGTGCTGTAGTAACCGGACCTATTCCTCTTCCTACAAAGCGTTCCGTATTTACGGTAAACCGTTCACCGCATGTTGACAAAAAATCAAGAGAACAGTTTGAGTCAAGAATTCATAAGAGATTGATAGACATTTTTAGTTCCACACAAAAGACGATTGATGCTTTGATGAGGTTGGAATTACCGGCAGGCGTTGATGTCGAAGTAAAAGTGTAACAAGGAGTTATAAGAAATGAGAAATGCGATTCTCGGCAAAAAAATCGGGATGACAAGTCTGTATACCGATGCGGGTGTTCATGTACCATGTACTGTGGTTCTCGCCGGACCATGCCCGGTAGTGCAGATAAAATCACAATCGAATGACGGCTATTCCGCAGTTCAGGTTGGATTTGAAGAAATAGTAGAACGAAAAGTCAATAAGCCGCTTAAAGGTCATTTTGCTAAGGCAGGGGTAAGTCTCTGCAGGTATATGAAAGAATTCAGGGATTTGGAAATGGACGTTAAAGTCGGTGATGAACTTAAGGTCGAACAATTTCAAAAAGGCGATAAAATAAAGGTTACTTCCAAAAGTATCGGAAGGGGTTTTCAGGGAGTTGTCAAGCGTCATCATTTTGGAGGTGTCGGTATGGGAACACATGGTCAGTCTGACCGCCAGAGACATCCCGGGTCAATCGGTTCATCTTCTTATCCTTCAAGAGTTTTTAAAGGTTTAAGAATGGCTGGCAGAATGGGCGGCAAACAAATATCCGTCAGAAATATTGAAGTTGTTGATATCGTTCCCGAGCAGAATATACTTTTAATTAAAGGCAGTGTGCCTGGACCAAAGAATTCATTAT
>JBEKWK010000033.1:0-13392 GCA_049513175.1 FCB group bacterium | reverse complement strand
CAAATTATAATATAAGCGAATATATAAAATTTTTATTTCAAATTAAATTTAACGATGCTGAACATTTGCAAATATTATAAATATCACCTGCTAAGTTTGTTCCTAATCTTATTTATTTTTTATCAATCAGATGGGCAATACAATCCGAATGTATTAACAATTCCAATCAAAAACAGCACAGGAATGACTACCATCAATGAATTTGAATATCTTCAAAATCCCGCTCAATTGTTATTATTGGATTCTTCGACAATATCATTGAATTATTCTCCTTCACAATTTGGTTTACCGGAAATTTCCCCGGTTTATTTTTTGTTAGCTGTCAATATACATAAGAATTTATCTCTTGGATGCTCATTATACAATTTAGGAAATAATCTATATAAAGAATATTCAGGTTCATTGCATTGTTCATTTCAAATCGCTGATTCTTATTTCATTGGTTGCTCTATTAAATATTCTACAATCTATATTAAAAATTATTCAAAAGATGAAATGCTTCAATTTAATTTGGGGACATTAATTTCTTTGACTGATGATTTATATACCGGAATATCATTTAATAATATAACAAGGGCTGCATATTCAGGTGGTGCATATACTCCGGAACAGAATGCTACAATTGGATTAGGTGTAAAATTGCTTAAAGATTTATTCCTGGAAACAAATTTAAATCTGGGATATAATCAAAGTTCAGGCGTGTCCGGTGCTATAAAATATATAATGATGGATATTATTTCTGTAAGAATTTCTGTGTTGTCAAATCCTAACACGTTTGATGCAGGAATCAGAATTCAGGCTCTTCCGTACCTTAGCATCAACGGAGAATTATACCATGAAGCTGTACTTGGATACAGCCAAAATTACGGACTATCCATTTTCTGGTAATTTAAAAAAATGGTAAAAGTATTTATATTAGTTTTTACATTTATAGATTTGTTTTTTGCAAATTCTCTATTATATTCACAGCAGTTTGATACTGAAAAGCTTGAAAGAATATTTGACAAAATATCTGAAACAACTAATACAATTCCCAGCTATGACCAACTTGAAACATTGATAGAAAATCCGGTTATTTTAAATAAATCATCTGCAGAAGAACTAAATAAAATTCCCGGAATGAGTTTTCCTGAAATTCAGAAGATAATAAATTATATCTCTGAAAATAAAATATTGACTTATTCCGGTATTTATGAAGTTGTAAATTTAAACCCTGATGAAAGATATTTGTTTGAATTATGCACAAGAATTGGTACAACTTATTCAACCAAATCAAATAATAAATTCAATGAACGTTCCAGAGCAAATCAACAATTACAACAGGCAGCGGGATTTGTAAGTGGGGATTTCCAGGGTACACCTTTGACATTATATAATAGGATGAGTATATGTCAGGATGGATTAAAAGGCAATATAATTACGGATAAGGATGCAGGAGAAATATCATTAATAGATTTTTATAGTTTCAATTTATCTGAAGAATTTACTAATACAAAAATAATTCTTGGTGATTTTTATGTAGAAAGCGGCATGGGGAGCATTCTCTGGAGTTCTTATGGATTTACAAAAGGAGCAGAAACTGTATCTCCTGCAGTACATTTTGGTTCAGGTATAAACGAAAATAAGTCTTCAATGGAAAATGAATTTTTCAGGGGTGCGGCAATTCAAAATAAATTTTCGTTGGGGAATGATTTTTCTATCAAGAGCATCTTATGGGCTTCCTCGACTAATCGGAGCGGTACTTTAGACTCCACAGGTGAGCTTATTACATCGGTTTATACTTTGGGATATTACCGTACCGAGTCTGAAATTTTGAGAAGAAATGCGTTTAATGAGAAATCTGCAGGCGGGAACATTGAGATTAATTCCCCGGTTTTGAATCTTGGCTTTACAGCTTTGGGACTGAAATATGATAAAACAATTCAAAGTTCATCTAAAAGCAGTTTTTTAGGGAATGAAGGTTTGTTATTTTCAGCTTATACTTTTTTAAATTTTGAAAAAGCTTTTATATGTGGTGAATTGAGCAGTGATGCACAAGGAAATTTAGGAATCAAATCCTCATTAATGTTTCCTTCGAATGAAGTTGATGCAGTAGTGAATTTCAGGTATTTTCCTTCTGATTTCCGGTCACCTTACGGTTATAATTTTGGTGAAAATAATTTTCCTAACAATGAAACCGGAATTTATTCGGGAATAAATATTAAATCAATTAAAAATATTAATTTGTCAATGTATGTTGATTTTTTCAGAAACATTGACAGCACTAATTTATTACCGGGTCCCGGCAAAGGATTTGATATATTTACAGATGTAAAATGGTATTTTTTACCGGATGTAAATTTTTCGGGAAGGGTGGAATATAAGAACCAATCTGACTTGGCAGGTGATGGAATTACAATCTTTCAAAAAGAACATTTAAATCTCAGACTTGAATTAGAAAAGCAATTCAATAATAGAACAACAGTAAGAGGAAGAATAGCTACTGTTTTAGCAACCTTTCATGGTTATAAGCCAAAGGAACTTGGTATGATGGGATATTTAGATGTTACAGAACAAATATTTGATTTTGTAAATTTTGGTGGTAGAATAACATATTTTTCAACTGATAGTTATGAATCTGCAATCTGGCAGTTCGAACCAGCTTTGCCCGGATATTTTACTTCTACTGCTTTATATGGTGAAGGTATGAGAGCTTATATAAATCTAAATTTCGTTGCTTGGAAAAACATCGGATTGACGCTACGTTATGCTATTTTATCTAAGAATAATATAAATTCAATGGGAAGTGGAACGACAGCTATAAATGGGAATCAAGATGAACGCTTGTTTTTCCAGTTGGATATTAAATTGTAATCAGTTTTCAGTTAGCAGTTTCAGTTATCAGAAGTTAGTTTATAAAGTTTATAAAGTTTGTAAAGTTTATAAAGTGCAAAATAAATCTACAATTTAAAATTTAAAATAGCTAATTGTTTTCCCGTCCTGTTTTACTTGAGACACCGTTCAAAAAGATAGCGGGGTCAATCAGTGAATCGGGTAGCTGGTCACCGAAGAAACTGCCTGCCAGATAAGGATGCACAGCAGTAACCGGAGCTTTATATATTTCAAGATGGAGCATGCACATTGTGCCTTTTTGGGCAAGGTCTCTTACATAGTAAGGGTCACGGTATGTAACATCTTTTTCGATAATCACAGTTCCGACTTTACCGATAACCTGACCTGCTTCAACGTAATCGCCGACATGAATTAATACTTCTTTAAGTTCGGCATATTTAAATATAATATTTTGAGATGTTTTTACTATAACATAATAAGTTTTGTTCCAATAGGGGTGCATATCCGGGGAGGTGAAAACTCCTGAATCAATGACTTTTCCGCCTTCGATTGAAATTACTTCTGAATCTTCGGGAGCATAAATATCAACTCCGCAATGCCGCCTGTCTCCTCTATCTTCCCAGAATGAACCGCTGACGCCATTTTTGGGTACATCTTTAGAATAGCTCTGGGGTACGGGCCAAAATTTCATAACAAACTTATCGTATAATAGTAACACAGCTTTTTATTATCAGTATATTTATAAAAAATCTTATTTGTTAATAACATAATAACACTAAATTTATGAAAAGGTTTCTTTTTTTTTCCTTTTCTTTGTTTATAGACGAATTAACAATTACTCAAATGTAAAAATAAAGCTTATTTAAGTCAATTTTAGTAACTGATTCTTTGTTTTTTTTGTAGTGTATTGAATTAATTTAATATCAAATTTTATACTACAAATTATATTTTGTAATAACGTTAAATTTTATACATTTACGGTTTTAAAATTCATTAATAAACATAAATTTCCTGCTAAAACCTAATTTTAGGAGGAAACTTTATTTATTATTATTCTCAGAGTTTAATCTAAGATTATATTTATTTATTTACTTAGATTCATAAATAGGGCATAAGGTTTAACAACTTAATCGAAATTTCTTATAATTTATAATCTTTTAAATTATATTAACATAATCTAAATTCTAAAATTATTTTTGTCTTAACCTCTTTTTTTATAAATTAAATTTTCAATAATGTATTTAACGATTTTAAACACAAAAGCAAATATAAAATGTATTTAAATGAACTGGAAAAGAAGTTGTTAAATGGGGAAGAAGGTCCTGTAGTTGCGGAAGCAATGGATTATCTCGTTCAATTTGGTGAAGCATTCGGAGCGGAAAAATTAATTGATATTGAATATTGTCATTATCCGGCAGAAATGGCTATTTATGAGGGAATGGTTGAGGAAGCAGTCGAATATTCCAAGCGGGGAGGCAAAGTCAGAGTGCCTACTACAAATTCGACTTTATGTTGTGATTTGGAAAAACCTAACATTACGGATATTCCTGAAGCACTTGTCGAAATTCAAAAGCAAATCGAAGCGGCTCACAGGAATATGGGAATGTTGGAAACTTATACCTGCACACCTCAATTTCTGGGATTTATTCCTCCGTTTGGTGCTAATCTTGCATTAGTAGAAAGCAGTGCGATAATTTATTATAACTCCGTTCTCGGCTGCAGGTCTAACAGGGGAGGCATGTTCACAAGGTATTCGGCAATTACAGGTAAATATCCGCTTATGGGTTATTTGCTCGATGAGAATAGGAAAGGCACGCACTATTTCAAAGTTAATATTCTCGAAGAAAGAATGCAGACTTATGATGCCTGGTGTGCATTAGGCTTTCATATCGGGGCAATTGTTGGAAGCGATGTTCCGGTTATTGACGGAGTCAAAACATTCAGCCAGGAATTTTTGTTAGGATTAGGTTCGACTTTGGCTACTTCCGGTTCTGTTACATTATTTCATCTTGTCGGTGTTACACCCGAAGCAAGAACTTTGGATGAGGCTTTTCACGGGCAGATTCCGAAAGATTATATCGAAGTAACCGAAAGAGATTTGGATTTGGTTTATAAGAAGCAGACCAAAATTGCAATAGGAGAGAAAATTGATTTTGTTACTTTGGGCTGTCCTCATTATAATCTCGAAGGATTGAGATATGTTGCCGAAAAGCTAAAAGGGAGAAAAATTGCCGATGGTGTCAGGTTTTGGGTTTGCACAAACCGTATGACGAGAAAGCAGGCAGAATTTTCGGGGTATGTACAAACTATTGAAGAATCAGGAGCAATTGTCGTATGCGATACTTGTCCCGTGGAAAGCCACATGAGAATTTCCACCTGCCGTCAATTTGGGCTGAAGGTTCCTAATATAGAAGCAATGGTTTGCGAGAGCGGGAAAATGATTCGTTATGTCGGAGATTTAATTGGCTGTAAAACAGCTCTGACTACAAGAGAGAATTGTATAGAATCGGCTATACAAGGGAAGTTTGTGAAATAGGATTTACATCTTAAAAAAAATTGTGCCTTTTTAGACTGGTGAAGAGTCATTAAATAAGTAAGGATATTTTAAAATTTCATTAAATGAAATTATCTCAATTAATTCATCTTATTTAATAGGTAAATAATGAAAAAATTATTATTAATAATTGTTTGTATTTTGATATTAACAAGTTGTGGATTGTTTGATAATGGAACTAAAAAGATTATCGGAGGATATTCTCTTGTTTATATTGATCTTCCAGATGTTGAAATTTGGTTAAATTATAAAGATATTTCAATATTAGAACCATGTGTAAGTGAAGTTGGGTTTAATGAAAATTTTATCATTGCTCTTCAACATCCAGTTATTGGTGGAACAGAAAATATTAATATAGATATTAGTGATTTTTATATTATTCCGATTACGAATAAAATAAATAATGATCCAACTTATAATATTATAGGTCCGTTGAAAAAGGATGAATTTTTAAAAAAACGAAAAGAATTAAAAGTACCTGATGACTTGAAATTTACTCTATTTCCAAGAAATCCTTCTTTCTGGTCATGGTTTTAATAATATATTTTGATATTACGTTATAATAAGTTTCAATTATTTAAACATCTTCACTACATTTTTTGCTGATTTGATAAATACATCAATTTCTTCTTCTGTATTATAAAAAGCAAAAGAGGCACGGGATGTGGCAGGAACATTATATCTTTTCATTACAGGTTCAGTGCAGTGATGACCTGTCCTGATAGCGACACCGTCCATATCCAAAAATGTTCCTACATCGTGAGGATGAATGTTATCTAACACAAATGATAGGACGCTTGCTTTTTCTTTTGCAGTGCCGATGATTTTTAGTTCTTTGATTTCGCTGACAGCATCTGTTGCATATTTCAGTAGTTCCTGTTCGTAGGAAGCGATGGAACCTATTCCAATATTTTCTACATATTTTATAGCAGTTCCCAAACCTATTGCTCCTGCAATATTTGGTGTACCCGCTTCAAATTTATATGGTAGATGATTGTAAATTGTTTTTTCAAATGAAACAGATAAAATCATATCGCCGCCACCCTGATATGGAGGCATTTTTTCTAAAAATTCTTTCTTTGCATATAAAATTCCTATTCCTGTCGGACCATAAATTTTATGACCGGAAAATGCAAAGAAATCACAATCCAATTCCTGCACATTTACTTTCAAATGCTGGACTGATTGTGCCCCGTCAATGACGACAGGAATATTTAGTGAATGAGCTTTTTGTATGATTTTTTTTATCGGATTAATTGTGCCTAATGAATTGGAAACATGAACTATTGAGACAACTTTTGTGCGTTCATTGAGAAGTTTTATAAACTCATCGTATAAAATTTCACCTTCATCACTAATTGGAATTACTTTGAGTTTTGCATTTTTTTCTTCACATAAAATTTGCCATGGAACAATGTTTGAATGATGCTCCATAGTCGAAATTAAAATTTCATCGCCTTCTTTAAGATTGGTTCTGCCATAGCTCGATGCAATGAGATTTATTGATTCGGTTGTTCCTCGTGTGAAGATAATTTCTTCAGTTGATTTCGCATTGATGAAATTTTGAATGATTTTACGGGATGCTTCATATTCTTTTGTAGCCGTTTCGCTAAGATAATGAACACCACGATGGACATTGCTATTGACTGAGGAATAATAATTTATAAGTGTATCTATTACTACCTGTGGCTTTTGTGTGGTAGCGGCATTATCGAGATATACTAATGGCTTTCCATGTACTTTTTGATGTAGTATAGGAAAGTCATTTCTTATTTTTTCTATATCAAAATTAGTATTCATAAATAAAATAATTTACGATTTTAGATTTATGATTTTAGATTTAAATGTTACTTTAGAAACTTTAAGAACTTTATAAACTTTTACTCCTAATTCCTAACTCCTAATTCCTAACTATTCTACAATTTGTTCAAGAACATCGCAGAAATAAATGTCGTCAACAATCAGTCTTTGAGCAATCTGACGCTTGATTTCATCCCGTAATTCAGATATATTTATTTTCTCGATTATCTCTCCGGCAAAAGCATTCAGCAATAGGGATTTCGCCATTTCTTCACCTATACCTCTAGCCCTTAAATAAAACATAGCTTCTTTATCTAAATATCCGCAAGTAGCTCCATGACTGCATTTCACATCATCGGCAAATATTTCTAACTGCGGTTTGGAATTTATTTTTGCTTCATCAGTTAATAATATATTTCTGTTTGTTTGTAAAGCATTTGTCTTTTGAGCATCAGGTCTGACGATTACTTTTCCGTTAAAGACGGCAATTGATTTATCATCCATAATGCCTTTATAATTTTCATTGCTAACGCAGTTTGGATTAGCATGGTCAACCAATGTATGATTATCAACAAAATTATTTCCGTCAAGATAGTAAAAGCCGTTAAAGTTTGCTTCGCAGGATTCCGCATTTAGCAATGTATTAAGATTATTGCGAATGAAGTTTCCTTTTAACGAAACAGTAGTAGAATTATAAGATGATGCCTTGTTTTGTATTGTTTGTGATGTACCGATATAGAATGAATTATCTCCATTGTTCTGAATTTTATAGTATTCGACATTAGAAGAAAAATCAAGAACCATTTCACTCACCAAATTTGTGAATGCAGGCATTGAACCAATAGTATAGCTCGATTCAATTATTTTTACATTGCTGCATTCTCCCGCAATAATCAAATTTCGGGGGTTCGTATAAATAGCATTTTTCCTTGAATCCGTCAGATATAATAAATGTATCGGATGCTCAATACTAATTCCGTCAGGAATGTAAATAAAAGCACCGTCCTGTGCTAATGCAGTATTCATTGCAATAAAAATATCTGATTCTGATTTTGAATATTTAGAAAAATGCTCCTTAATTTCTTCAGGATATTTATTTATCGCATCAGCCAAGTTTCCAATATAAATACTTTTCTTTTTCGATTGAATCTTAGATAATCTCGGAGAGTAGAAACCATTAATAAAAACAAGAAAGTGAGTATCCAAATTTTGAAATGAATATGGAGCTATCATCTCTTGGGATATTTGCTCACCGTCGGCTATAGAAATAATATTGAAATCATGCTTATTAATAAAGCTAAGGTTATCGTACTTCCATTCTTCATTTTTGATTGTAGGAAATTCCATACTCTCAAATTTTTCAATTGCATCTTTCCTGATTTTCAAAAAATTTTCAGATTGATTTTGAGTCAAATCAATAAACGATTTATAACTATCCAAAACTTTATTTTTAAAATTATCCGGCATATTTTTCTTAATATTAATTTATAATTCTTTAAAAATCTTATTATACGGTCTGTAAAGCATCCGCCTCTTTTTTAATCCAGTCGTAACCCTTTTCTTCAAGCTCCAAAGCTAATTTCTTTGTACCGGATTTTACGATTCTGCCATTATAAAGCACATGAACGAAATCAGGAATAATATAATCCAGTAGCCTTTGATAATGTGTGATTACCAAAAATGCATTATTCTCATTGCTTAATTTATTCACACCATTTGCAACAATTTTTAAAGCATCAATGTCGAGACCTGAATCTGTTTCATCAAGAATAGCAAGCTTTGGCTCCATCATAGCCATCTGGAAAATTTCATTGCGTTTTTTCTCGCCACCGGAATAACCTTGGTTGACAGCCCTGTTCATAAAAGTCGGGTCTATTTCAACTAACTTTGCTCTTTCTTTCATCAATTGCAAAAAATCCATTGCGTCCAAAGGTTCTTCTCCTTTGTATTTTCTCAATTCATTCAAAGCGGTTTTCATAAAATTTGCATTCGAAACCCCGGCAATTTCCACAGGATATTGAAATGCTAAAAAGATTCCTTCTCTTGCTCTTACCTCAGGAGCCAATTCAAGGAGATTCATATCTTTATAAGTGACACTGCCACCCACAACTTCATATTCATCTTTTCCGGCAAGCACATTTGCCAGTGTGCTTTTTCCGGAACCGTTAGGTCCCATTATAGCATGAATTTCTCCTTGCTTTACTTCAAGATTAATACCTTTTAGGATTAAATTTTCTTCAACTTTTACTTTTAGATTTTCTACTTTTAATAATGCCATTATATTTTTCCTGCTTATTTAATAGTATTTTTTACCGAAATAGATTTAACATTAATTCAAAACTTCTTACACCTCAAATGTTCAACTCCTACGGAGTTGTGAAAAGCGTGTAGTTATTTTCATTTTACAAATATTTAACTCCTACGGAGTTAGTTTTTTTTATTTAATTCACGAAATAAATTTCGTGTTACATTTTAATTTTTATATTAACTCCTAATTCCTAACTCCACACTCCTAACTATCCTACACTGCCTTCTAAGCTTACTGACAGCAACTTTTGAGCTTCCACTGCAAATTCCATAGGCAGTTGATTCAACACTTCGCGTGCATATCCGTTTATTATCAATCCAATAGCATCCTCAGTAGAAATACCTCTTTGATTACAATAAAAAATTATATCATCAGAAATTTTTGAAGTGGTTGCTTCATGTTCCATTATAGAGGATTTATTTCCAACTTCGATATAAGGGAAAGTATGCGCCCCACATTTATCTCCGAGTAATAAAGAATCGCACTGAGAGAAATTTCTTGAATTTGTCGCCTTAGCATTGATGCTGACTAATCCCCGATAACTGTTATTGCTTTTTCCTGCGGAAATTCCTTTGGAAACGATTCTGCTTTTAGTATTTTTTCCGATATGATACATCTTTGTACCGGTATCAGCCTGCTGGTAATTGTTCGTTAATGCAATGGAATAAAATTCACCAATTGAATTATCACCCTTGAGAATACAACTCGGATACTTCCATGTTATGGCAGAACCTGTCTCGACCTGAGTCCAGGAAATCTTTGCATTATCTCCTTTACAAATTCCACGTTTGGTAACAAAATTATAAATTCCTCCTTTACCTTCTTTATTGCCGGGATACCAGTTCTGTACAGTTGAATATTTTATCTGTCCGTTTTTTTCTGCAACTAATTCAACAACGGCTGCGTGTAATTGGTTCTCGTCTCTCATTGGTGCGGAGCAGCCCTCGAGATAGCTGACATAGGCTCCTTCGTCTGCTATTATAAGAGTTCTCTCAAATTGTCCGGTTGACTGTGCATTAATTCTGAAATATGTAGAAAGTTCCATCGGGCATCTTACTCCTTTGGGAATATAGCAAAATGAACCGTCGCTAAAAACTGCGGAATTAAGTGATGCAAAAAAATTATCGGTGTAAGGAACAACCGAGCCGAGATATTTTTCTATTAGTTCAGGATGTTCCTGTATAGCTTCGCTAATCGGGCAGAAGATTATTCCCTTTTCTGAAAGTTTATCTTTGAATGTAGTTGCAACTGATACACTATCAAATACAGCATCAACAGCTACACCTGATAATCTTTTTTGTTCGGTAATAGGTATTCCAAGTTTTTCAAAAGTTCTGCGAATTTCAGGGTCAATATCGTCTAAACTTTCGAGACGCTTTTGTGATTTTTTTGGGGCAGAGTAATAATAAATTTGCTGGTAATCAATGGGAGGATATTTAATATTTGCCCAACGAGGTTCTCTCATCTTCAGCCAGAATCGGAAAGCCTTTAGCCGCCAATCAAGCATAAATTCAGGTTCGTTCTTTTGTTTTGATATATAACGAACAATATCTTCATTCAACCCGATAGGTGCAGCATCGCTATCAATATCTGAAACAAAACCGTATTGATATTCCCTTCTTGCAATCTTTTCAACTAATTCATTATTATTTTCCATTTGCTTTGCCTATACTTTAATATTAAATCATCTGAGTTTTAACATGAGATATTTCAGCAATTGTTGTAGTATGAAAAACTGTATCAATTTTCTTTTGAAGCATTTTCATTGGACTTTTTATTGTGCAATTGCTTATTCTCGTACATAAAAGTTTATTATCTACAAAACAATCTACTATTGAGGTTTTTCCTTCGAGGGCAAGAATAATATCGGCTATTGTGATATTATCTGCTTTCTTTCCAAGTTTATACCCACCGTTTACTCCGTGAACAGAAACGATAAGCCCGCTTTTCATCAGCTTCTGCAACGTCTTTGCCAAAAATTCAAAAGAAATATGCGTATTTTCGGAAATTTCTTTTGCAGGAACAATCTTACTCGAATTAGCTGTAATGTACTGCATAGCAACAAGAGCATATTCTATTTTTTTTGACAACCTTAACATTTTAATTATTAAAAATTTAAAATTAAGAATTAAGAATTATTTTTAATTAGATAAACGTCATTCTGAACGAAGTGAAGAATCTATTCTATAATCTATTTTCTGGATTCATCACTTCGTTCAGAATTACAAAATAAAAAATTCAGAATACAGAACTCAGAATTAAGAATTAAGAAACTGGATTCATCACTTCGTTCAGAATTACAATCCTACAAACTAAATCTTTGGTATTTAGAACAACACATAATTTTTAAATCTAAAATCTACAATCTAAATTCTAAAATCAATTGACGAAATTAATATACGACAATTGTAATCGTATTTCATTACAAATTTATCAAAATTTTAATAATATTTACAAATTATATTTTTTATAAGCTGAATTTTTATTTAAGTTATTTATCTATAAATGTTGAATTTCTTTTAACCTATGGAGTAATTAATGAAAAATGGTATAATATTGATTTTTGCTTTAATGGTATTTTTCTGCCTACCTACACTAAATGCACAGGAACAACGAAAAGATAAGGGAGAATTTGTAGAACCCAAGAACGAATTTTGGGACGAAATACAAAAATCCGCTGATGAATTTGTAAAGAAAAAAGAACCACCCGCAAAGGCATATAAATTGGATTTCAGCAGTTATGACCTTCCTAAATCTACAAAGGAATTCACAGAATTCAAGCATACACCACCTGTTGCACAGGGCTGGACGGGTACATGCTGGTGCTTTTCAGGTACTTCCTTCTTAGAATCGGAAATAATGAGAATATATAATAAAGAAATAAAAATTTCTGAAATGCACACTGTTTATTGGGAATATGTCGAAAAGGCAAAAAGGTATGTTAAAGAACGTGGCAAATCAGAATTTGGCGAAGGCTCAGAATGTAATGCACTAATAAGAATTTGGAAACAATACGGTTGTGTACCTGAAGATGATTATACCGGATTAAAGCCTGAACAAAAGTTCCACGACCATAGGTCTATGGTTAATGAAATGGACAAATATTTGAAATCTCTCAAAAATTCAAATACATGGAACGAAGATATTGTAGTTTCCACAATTAAATCTATATTAAATCATTATCTCGGAGCACCTCCTGCAACAGTTACTGTTGATGGTCAGAAATACACACCAAAAGAGTATTGCGAGAATGTCGTTAAATTAAATCTGGATGATTATGTTGATTTAATGTCTTTGATGGAGAAACCTTATTTGCAAAAAGTGGAATATGAGGTTCCTGATAATTGGTGGAAGAGCGATAGCTATTACAACGTTCCTCTCGATGACTTTATGAATGCAATAAAGAAAGCAGTTAAAAAAGGTTATTCGATGGCTATTGGTGGGGATGTATCAGAAGCAGGCTACGAATCCCATGTGCAGGTGGCTATGATTCCTTCTTTCGATATTCCCTCCGAATATATTGATGAAAATGCACGTGAATTCCGATTCAATAATAAATCCACAACTGATGACCACGGAATTCATTTAGTAGGTTATAAGGAAAAGGATGGTAAATTCTGGTTCTTAATTAAAGATTCCGGAAGCGGTTCGAGGAATGGAACAAATAAAGGTTATTACTTTTACCAGGAAGATTATATAAAACTTAAAATGATGAGTATATTAATTCATCGTTCGGCTGTCGAAGATTTATTGAAAAAATTTAAATAGTTACGCGAAATTTATTTCGTGTTTAAATTGTTTACATTACTTATACTAATTTGTTGAGACAGAAAGGTATTAACTTTAAATATTGACAAGTAAAAAAAAATAATTTTTTGTTAAGGAAAATATTGTTTGG
>JBEKWK010000032.1:0-13481 GCA_049513175.1 FCB group bacterium | reverse complement strand
CTTTACAATCCTGTCCTTCATCTCTCGTGCCGCTTTATTAGTGAAAGTCAAAGCAAGAATATTATAGGGAGAAATGCCATGTTTAACGAGATATGCAACTCTATGGGTTAGCACTCGCGTTTTCCCGCTTCCTGCACCGGCTATAACTAATAAAGGTCCATCTATAACCGACACAGCTTTGATTTGCTGTTCATTCAATCCATCCATTAATCCGGATTCATCCATTCAACTCACAATTTATTATTTGATTTAAATTATATAGAAATGCAAATTAAAGATAAATATTAGAAATTTATCCACATTCCTGGTTTGATTTGATTTGTGAAATGAATTTAAATTACTCCTGATTCCAAAATATTTAAAGTGCCTTTTTCACCATCCATTTCTGCTTCGACACCTATTGGAAGCGTCGCCTGGTCATCGGTATGACCGATTGTTAAGCCATAAAATACAGGAATATTTAATTTACCTAGAATGTTATCCAAGACCTCACCCAAGGAATAATCAGAAACTCTCGAAGGTTTCAAATCATCATAATTACAATCACTGCACTCACCGAAAATAATTCCTGCGGCTGTTTCAAGCTTATTTGCAAGATGAAGATGAGTAAGCATCCTGTCAATTCTGTAAGGTTCCTCACCTACATCTTCAAGAAAAAGTAGCTTTCCTTTTGTCTCGATTTCGTATGGTGTACCTAAAGTTGATGCAACTAATGTAAGGTTTCCTCCAATTAGTTTCCCTTTTGCGGTACCCGGATTTATAGTTCTAATTGGATGATTCTGCCTGAAATTATTTTGTGTTTTAGGATTTGAAATAACTCCAATACCTGAATTTGAAAACAATGCTTTTTTAAAATATTCTTCTGTATATTTTGAAAATCCTGAAATCATTACGGGACCATGAAATGTAACCAATCCAGTCATTTTATTAATTGCAAGATGCAGAGCAGTAATATCGCTGTATCCCAAAAATATTTTAGGATTTTTAGAAATAATTTCATAATCTATTTTATCCAACAGGTGCATGGAAGCATACCCGCCCCTCATACAAAACACCGCTTTAATTTCTTTGTCTAAAAATGCCTGGTGCAAATCTTCTACCCTTTCATCAGAAGTCCTACTCAGATAGCCGCTTCCTTTCAGCATATGATTACCAAACTTTACATTAAGTCCGAAATAATTCAATGCTTCTTTAGCCTTTGCAATCATATCAGGGTCGGAAACTGCAGTACCCGGAGCTATGATGCCTACTGTATCTCCTTGCTGTAAAGCTTGTGGTTTTAATATTTTATTGTTTTGAGGAAAGGCAAATATTTTTTGCGGCAATAATGGCAAAGCCATTGCTGCCGCTGTGCTTCCGATAAAAGTTCTTCTTTTCATCCGAAATGAAATAATTGTGAATGAATATTTTTTTATTTAAATTAATAATTAGTAGTTTAAATTATAGAAAATATTTTTTATAAAAAATTTATTTGTTATCTTTAAAATAAATTAAATTTAAAAAGATTTCAGAAAGGATTGATTAAATACTATAATTAAAAGTAATATTATTTGTTACACTCTTTAAATAATATTAATTTTCTTCAGTATAATATTTAATCATATAAATGAATTCAACCGATTCATCAATAGAGCAAATTTACGCATTGCCGCTTGAAACCTCAAATCCTTATGGAAAGGATGTTTTAAGCGACTTAAATGTTTTAATTACTGAATGTACAAAATACATTGATAGTCCTAATCTCGAGCTTATTACAAAAGCCTTTTATTTTTGTGTTGATAACCATAAAATATTCAGCCGCAAATCAGGAGAACCTTATTATACACACCCCTTAAAAGTTGCACTTTCTGTTTTGCATGATTTTTCAATACGGGATGATGAGTCAGTTGTAGCCTCTTTACTGCATGACACAGTTGAAGACGTAACACAAATTACACCTGAAGTAATCAAATTAAAATTCGGTCCTGAAATTGAAAAGCTGGTTGATGGTGTAACAAAAATAAAAGGCACTGAAACCCGCTCAATGGACAGAGGCGCTACCTATGGAAAGCTCTTCCTCACTCTTATTCAGGATATACGCGCAATTTTCATTAAGCTTGCAGATAGATTAGACAATATGAAAACTCTTTTCTATCTCGACACAGACCGGCAAAAAGCAATCGCTTCGGAAACCTTGAATTTTTATACACCTTTTGCCCAGAGGCTCGGATTAACAAAGGTTCGCAGGGATTTTGAGGATTTATCTTTATATTTTCTTGACCCTGAAGCTTTCAATAAAATACGCCGCGCTCTCGAAGAAAAAGGAAAAATATTCGTTGATTATATTAAAAATTTCTTCAGACAAATTGAATTAAAACTTAATGAAAACCGAATCAGCCATGTCATTACGATAGAGCACAAGCACGTTTATGAAATTTATAAGATGGTTGAGTAAGGAAAAGATTTAAAAGACATAGATAATTTTTATTCTATAGTTATCACATTAAACACAAATGATTTTTCCGAGTGTTATCGCACTTACGGCTTAATTGCAAGTGTCTTCGGTCCGGTAAGCTCCCTGAATGATTTCATTGCCAGACCAAAAATTAATTTGTACAGGGCATTACATTCAACTCATTTGGGTCCGGGTAGTAAGCTTGTCGAAGTTATCATCAGAACTCAGCAGATGGATAAAATCGCCGTCGAAGGCATTGCCGCTCATGCTTCATTTTTTAAATCAAAAAAGCCATTGAATATGGAACCCGATGACCTCAGAGAATGGGTTCGATGGATGCAGGATATTATCGAAGAAAACGACGAGGAAGCTATCCAGAAAATCTGGGGTTCAATCAGGATGAATCTTTACTACGATTCCATAACAGTTCATTTGAAAGACGGTGATTCTTTAACTCTGCCATTAGGCTCCTGTCCTATTGACCTGGCATTTAAAATTTCAGATGAAATTGCTTTGCATATTATTTCCGTAAAAATTAATGGTGAAATTAAAGGTCTCGATTATGAATTGAAAGATAATGATTACGTTGAAATTATCACTTCACCCAATATACAACCAAGCCAGGAATGGCAGCATTTTGTTATTACACAAAAAGCTACTGTCAGATTATACGATTACTTCAAAAATTTGCAAAAGGATGAGAAAAAAACCGTACCTAAAGAAAAATCTTCTTATGAAATAAAATTGAAAATATACGGCGAAGACAGACCGGGAATGTTACACGATATCACACGTGAGGTCGGTCAGATTAATATACAAAGAATAAATATTTCTTCTTCGAATTCTATTTTCGAAGGAATTTTTTCTCTTAGCGTAACTGATAAAGACCAGCTTCACACACTGTTTTCAAATCTACTTGGGATTAAAGGTTTAAAAGGAGTAGAGCGTCTCGATGATTAATATTTTGAAATAGTCAACTACATTTTAAAGGTAAATTATGAATGGACTATCCGATTATCCTGTATTCAAGCGGCTTTCAGAGCATTATAAGGATATGTCAAAAAAGCATATCAAAGATTTATTTAATGTGGACGCTTACCGCTTTGACAAATTCTCACTTCAATTAAACAATATCTTATTCGATTATTCAAAAAATATTATTACTGAAGAGACTATGGAACTCCTGACTGAACTTGCAGGGCAGGCGAATCTGAAATTCCATATTGAGAAAATGTTTACCGGGGATAAAATCAATTTCACTGAAAATCGAGCTGTTTTACATATAGCTCTTCGAAACCGTTCGAATACACCAATCAAGGTTGATGGCAGGGATGTCATGCCAATGGTCAACTCTGTATTGTCTCAGATGAAAAATTTTGTGGAAAGAGTTCACTCCGGAAATTGGCTCGGATGCACGGGTAAGAAGATTAATACAATCGTAAACATTGGAATCGGAGGCTCGGACCTTGGTCCCGCAATGGTATGCAATGCACTTAAACCTTATGCAATTTCCGGTTTGAAAATATTCTTTGTCTCAAATGTTGACGGAACTCATATTGCAGAAACATTGAAAGTAATTAATCCTGAAACAACTTTATTTATTATCGCTTCAAAAACTTTTACCACACAGGAAACATTAGCTAATGCCATGTCTGCAAAAAAATGGTTTCTCAAAGCGATTGCTAAACATGAAACAGATATAGCAAAACATTTCATTGCAATTTCCACAAATGAGGAGGCATGTAAGAATTTCGGAATTAATACAAAAAATATGTTCGGTTTTTGGAACTGGGTTGGAGGGCGTTTTTCTTTGTGGTCTGCTATCGGTTTATCAATAGCTCTGTACGTGGGTTTCGACAATTTCGAGAAACTGCTCCAGGGTGCATACGAGATGGATTTGCATTTCCGCCATACTCCATTTGATAAAAATATTCCCGTGATTTTGGCATTACTTGGAATTTGGTATAATGATTTCTTCAATGCAAAAACTTATGCAATAATTCCTTATGACCAGTATCTTGACCTGTTTACAAATTATCTTCAGCAACTCGAAATGGAGAGCAACGGCAAAAGAGTTACGAGAGACGGCAAAATCGTAAAAAGCTCTACTGCTCCCGTTATCTGGGGACAACCTGGTACAAATGCACAGCACTCTTTCTTCCAGTTAATTCACCAGGGGACTCAAATGATTCCTGCGGATTTTCTTGCCGCTGTACAAAGCCATAATGATATGAATAATCAGCACAAAATTTTATTATCAAACTTTTTTGCACAGACAGAAGCATTAATGAAAGGTAAAACCGCAGAAGAGGTTAAAGCCGAGCTAATTGCTTCAGGTATGGATGAAGATGATATTATGAAGGTTTTGCCTCATAAAATATTCCCGGGAAACAAGCCGACAAATTCTTTTTTATATCAAAAATTAACTCCCGAAACTTTAGGCTCTCTGCTTGCAATGTATGAGCATAAAGTTTTTGTACAGGGAATAATCTGGAACATAAATTCATTCGACCAGTGGGGCGTTGAGCTTGGCAAACAGCTTGCGAAAAAAATTCTACCTCAATTGGAAGATTCGCAAATTATTAATGACCATGATTCATCAACTAATGGTCTGCTCAATTTTTATAAGAAAAATAAGTAACACGAAATTTATTTTAATAGTAACACGAAATTTATTTCGTAATTAGTAACTCGAAATTCATTTCGTAAATAGTAACACGAAATTCATTTCGTGAAAATAAAAATAAAACAAAACATTATGCAAACAGAAAAACCATTATTAATAATCGCCGGACCCTGCGTCGTCGAATCAAAAGAAATGCTCCGGGAAACTGCCGGCACACTCAAAGAAATTTGCTCTGCATTAAATTTCGATTTCATTTTCAAATCGTCTTACAAAAAAGCAAACCGTACGGGAGCCCGCTCCTTTACAGGCATAGGCGATGAAAAAGCATTAACATATCTTGCAGAAATCCGGGAAGAATTTGATGTAAAAGTTATCACCGATATTCATTCAGTCGAGGAAGTGAAGACTGCCGCACTTCATGTGGACGCTCTTCAAATCCCTGCTTTTCTCTCACGTCAGACGGAAATATTAATTGCCGCAGGTGAAACGGGAAAGCTCATTAACATCAAAAAGGGGCAGTTCATGGCTCCGGAGGATATGCAAAAAGCAATTGACAAAGTACTCATATCAGGCAATAATAAAATTATGCTGACGGAGCGAGGCACATTCTTCGGCTATCACGACCTCGTCGTTGATTTCCGTTCTTTAATTATTATGCGACAATTCGGTTTCCCGGTAATTTATGATGCGACACATTCATTGCAGCAGCCCTCAGCAGGCGAGCAATCGGGCGGCTTGCCGCAATTCATAAAGCCAATGGCAAGAGCCGCCGTCGCAGTCGGAATTGACGGTCTCTTTTTCGAAACTCATCCCGACCCAGCCACAGCCAAAAGCGACGCCTCCACTCAAATGAAATTATCTGAAGTGAAGAGTTTTTTGGAGGAGATAAAGAGGTGGAGGGAGAAGTAAATGGTAATTATAAATTATATTCAATTTCATTTATTTAAGATTGTACATTTAAATATTTTATTTCTAACATGAGAAAGCCATGAGAATAAAGTCCATTATACAATCAAGGATTAAACAAAAAAATTTTTCTATACAAAAAGTTTACATTTTATTATTTCTAATACTTATTTCATGTTCAAATTTTACAACCAATAATAATTATCGGTATAATTATTGGAAAAGTTGTAATGGTCCTTATGGAGGATCTACTAATACAATAAAATTTATTGATAACTATATGTTTGTAGGTACCAATTGGGGTGGAATATATATATCAACAGATATGGGTAATAATTGGTATGAAAAAAATTCGGGTATTATTGAATATTGGAATGATTATAGAAATAAAAATCATATAGGAATATTACAGTTATGGATTAATTCTATTGAAAATAGAGGTAATAATATTTTTGCTGGTACTCATGGATTTGGTATATTTTTATCAACTGATTATGGAAACACTTGGGTACCAAAAGATTCAAACTTAACTGACTTATATATTAAAGCAATATTAATAAGCAAAAATAAAATTTTTGTTGGTACTTTAGGAGATGGGATATTTCTATCTACTAATAATGGAGATAATTGGACAAAAAAAAATAACGGATTAACATTTTTATATGTCGAAGCATTATCAATTAATGGAGATAATATTTTTGCAGGAACTGATGGAGGAGTATTTCTTTCAACTGATAATGGAGAAAACTGGACTCCTAAAAATAGTGGATTAGAAAGTTTAAATATAAATTCCTTATTAGTAAAAGATAATAAAATTTATGCTGGGACATTGTATAGAGGTATATTCATGTCAACTAACAACGGAGATAATTGGATAGGCAAAAATGTGAATTTACCCTCTGTAAAATTATCGGATTTTCAATCTATCACATCGTTAATAAAAAGTGAAAATAATATTTATGCGAATATTTGTCCTGGTGGAATTTTCTTATCAACAAACAATGGGGATAGCTGGACAAAAAAAAATAAAAATTTATATGATGATTGTGCTTGTATTTATTCATTATCAATAAATGGTGATAATATTTATGCTGGAACGAGTGATTTTGATTTGTACTTATCAACTAATTATGGAAACAATTGGACATTAAAAAGTTCAAAATTAAATGACCGTAATGTATATTCTTTAATCAAAATTGGCGATACAATTTATGCTGGTACATACAAAGGAATATCAAAAACTAGTGACAAAGGTAGTAACTGGCATATAATTGGTTTATCAAATTATTGGATTACAACTTTAATTACTAACGGAAATAATATTTTTGCAGGAACAGGTTTTGATGGGATATATGTATCTACAGATTATGGTAATAATTGGAAATATATGGGTTTGAAAAACCTGAAGATAAACTCTATATCAATAAGTGAAAATAATATTTTTGCGGGAACAGATAAAGGGCTATTTTTATCAACTGATATGGGAAATAATTGGATAGAAAATGGAAAAGAAATAACAAACAACAATATAAATTCAATATTGATAAATGGTAAAGATATTTTTATAGGTACTTTTGGTGGTGGAATATTTCTATCAACGGATTATAGAAATAACTGGATATCAAAAAATAAAGGATTATCAAATTTGAATGTAATGTCCTTAATAAAAAGTGGAAACAATATGTTTGCAGGGACTCTTAGTGGAGTATATTTGTCTACAAATAACGGAAATAGTTGGATTCAAAAAGATTCAGACTTAATAAATTTGGGTGTATACACTTTAATATCTAAAGACGATTACATTTTAGCCGGAACATATCCTGATGGTATATATCTATCAAAAGATAATGGGAATAGCTGGAAAGCTATATATGAAAAAGGAATAGACAAATTTGCCCAAACTTTTTTAATATTTGGTAATACAATATATACTGGAACTCATGGAAGTGGAGTATTAAATGCAAATCTAAATGATTTTAATAATTTAGAAAAAAAATAGAATTTAAATAAAGTCATGAGTTCACTTCTTACTATTCTCTTTTAAATAATTTTCTTATCTTTCCCGCTCTCTGTTCTTTTTCCAGCATACTCTTAATTTAGCCTGCGGGGTTCTTTCTCCCTCTCCTTTGGAGAGGGTCGGGGTGAGGTAGTCTGGCTCCCCATCCACGGGCTGTAACCTTTCCATAGAAATAGAAGTAGAAAAACCTCACCCTTGGTCCCTCTCCAAAGGAGAGGGAGATTCGCTGTTGAGTGATATTTGTAAGATAATATTTCACATATATTTACAACAAGATTTTAAATGCTTTTTTAAACGGTTGAAAAAATTATTGAAAAAACTATTGAAAAAAGCGTTGAAAAAATTATTGAAAAAACGGTTGAATAAACTATTTAAAATTTGTGTTTTATTTTTGTTGTGTTCGTTCTTTGAAAAGCAGATTGTATTTAATTCTTTGTGTTTTCTTTGTGTCTTTATCTTTGAGACCTTTGTGTTAAAATGCTTAAATGAAAACCTTTAAACACAAAGCACACAAAGTTTCTCACAAAGGTCACAAAGCAAGAAAGAGTTTGTAAAGTTTATAAAGTTCGTAAAGTTTTTAAAGTTTATAAAGTAAATCTTAAATTTTTAATTGATTAGATTTCCACTGAGCTAATTCTTAATTTTTAATTCTTAATTTTTAATTATTTGAACCACTTACAATTCAGGAATATAAAAAAATCGGGTTTTTTGGAGGATTTGGCGGTTAAGATAGGATAAGTTCTTTGAAATAAAATAATTGCAGAGGGACTCGTCAAGTTGTAATTGGCGGGTTTTGGAGGGGGTCGGAGTTGAAAGTTCATAAAGTTTGTAAAGTTTGTAAAGTTCGTAAAGTTCGTAAAGTAAGTTAGGAGTGTGGAATTAGGAATTAGGAGTTGAAATTTTGTAAAGTTTTTTCCTAACAACTGACAACTGACAACTAACAACTGAACTAGTCTTTCTTTACAAACACACTGCCGATAATCGGGTCGGAGGTATTGATGGTGAGAATCTTATTGATGATGCTTTCGCGGAGGACGCCGCCGGAAGACATAACCTTCATTCCGGAATTTGTAACGATGTCTCTTGTGAGAATCATGCCTTCCTTCAAATCACTTACCGTAAGTGCTAATTCTTTAAATTCGGAATCTGTCTGACGCGTTGAAGCTAAGTATTGGTCAAGCAAAATGAGTACCCGGTGGTCGTAAAGTCTTTTGGCTTCCTGTTCCATTTTATCGAGAATTTTTTTAGGATTATCTTTTATTCTATGAGAAATTTCTTCGAAATCAAGTATCACCCTTATAATTCTTGAACCGAGTGGAATCTGCCATGACTGCAATTTTTCGGGTATTCCGCTACCGTCGAAATTCTCATAAAGGTGATATAAATTTTTGCCTATATCTTTGAATCTCCTGATACTCGAAATAATATCTCTTGCGAAAATAGGAACCTGGTTCATCAAATTATGAGAAGGAATGCCGTTAATCATCACGGGCGTTTTAACGAGAGTATCCGGTAAAAATATTTTCCCTGCGTATGACAATAAAGCTGAAATCTCGATATCCTTCAATTCAACTTCGTCGGTTTCACCCATCTGCTTTGCAATCCATATAGAAGCACCGGCAACTTCTTTCAGCATGTCGGTTGATTCGGGAATCCTCGCCTGGCAAAACTTAACGGCAAGCAAAGTCATGTCATAAATATCGCGGCGTAGCTCTTCGGACAAATCTATTAAAAGCTCGTTCCCTTCATTTAATTCATTCTGCATCTCAACTATACGCACGGCGGCTTTAAAGCGGGCATCCAACTCATCATGGGAAAATGGTTTTGTGATAAAGTCATCCGCTCCCTGTTCGAGAGCAACTACCATCTGGCTTCTGTCATAGTTTGCGGTAACGACAATAACATAGGTATTTTCCAAATCCTTTTTTTCGCGAATCCTTTTGACTAACTGAATCGCATTCAAACCGGGAAGAGTAATATCGGCAATGACAATATTGGGATTATGCATGGTGAGCATCTCCCAGCCCTCGACTCCGTCAGTGGCAATAAATACCTGTGAATCGGGATAAGATTTATTAATAATCGTTTTAAGAGTCAACGCAACATTCTTATCATCATCAATAACCAAAAATGAGAGCTTTTTAAACATATTAATTTCCTGCCGTTTTATTCTCATTAACAATAAAATCTTTTGTCTGCAACTGCCGTACAAGTATGCTGATTCTACGATTTGTAACATCGAAGGGATTGGAAGCGTTGCGAAGCTTTCTATCGGCATAGCCTGTAACTTTACTAACCTGCCCATCCCAAAGACCGGAAGTTTCCAGAACCCGGCGTGCAGAATTTGCCCTGTCCGAAGATAGTTCCCAATTTGTATATGCACCTCTGCTGCTGTATTGGCGACTATCGGTATGACCTTCTATATCAACTGGATTTGGCAAGCGACCTATTTCCTGTGCTAATTTCATTAATATATCTTTCGCTTTTTGCTTAAGTGCGGCACTGCCAACCTCAAAAAATAAGGATTCGGAACTCTCAATCAGTTCAATCCTTAACCCTTCTTTAGTCATCTCGACTTTTATGGATGACATAATATCTTTGAGTTCAGGTTTTTTTTCAACCTGCTCCTGCATAAATTTCTCAAAATTCTTAGCCATGTCTTCAACATGCTTTGCCGCTTTGATACTATCCTGCTGAGCTTGTCTTACCATCCTGTTCATAATGGTGTCCTGCAATTCATTACCGACCCAAAGCACAACGCTTTTATTTTTGCCGGAATCTTTACCTTGTCCGTTTTCACCTTTACCGGATAAAGGCTGCATTTTCAAATCAATAGGGACAGCTCTCTTACCGGAGATAAAGTTAAAAGCACCGGGGTCCTGAAAATATGCAACAACCTGCTTTTTAATTTGTTCGCTTTGACCCATAATCCACATCACGATAAAAAACGCCATCATAGCGGTAACAAAATCGGCATAGGCAACCTTCCATGAACCGCCGTGAGCGCCATGTTCAGCATGAGCCCTTCTCTTTTTAATGATAATGGGTTCTTCTTTACGCTGCTGTTTTTGTTGTTGTTCCTGAGCCATTATTTAATTCCCGGTTGTATTACCTACCTTTAGTTTGTTTAATAGCTTCTTCAATTTCTTTGAAGCTTGGTCTGTTCTCAGGGTCAATAGCCCTTCTCCCGTATTCAATGGCAACTGAAGCAGGAGCTCCTTTGGCAAATGATAATAATGATGCCTTGATACTCTCCAAATATCTTGCTTCCTTCTGAACTATAGTATCCATGTTTCTTGCTATTGGACCAACGATACCATAGCAAAGTAATACCCCGAGAAATGTACCTACAAGTGCCGCTGCAACATGATGACCGACAACTTCAGGACCTTCCGCAATAGACTGCATAGTAATAACAACACCCAAAACTGCGGCAACAATACCCAGCCCGGGGAATGAATCCGCCATAACGTTTAACGCAGCAGGTGCAACAGCTTCTTCTTTATGCAAAGCCTCAAGGTCAATTTCCATGAGCTCTTCCAAATCGTGTGCAGGTACACCACCGCTTAAAACAACTTTTAATGTATCGCAAAGGAACTCTACGCCATGGTGGTTTGCAAGAAATGAAGGATATTTAGACATCAAGGTACTTTCATCGGGATTCTCGACATGTGATTCAAGAGCAATCAGACCTTCTCTTTTTGCGAATTGGAACAATTCATATAATAATTGTAATAAATCAATATACGCTTGCTTATTTACTTTAGGTCCTTTCAAAGTACCTAAAATCCCTGCAATAACTTTTTTATTGGTTGTAAGAGAATTAGCAATAATCAATGAGCCAACGGCGGCACCTCCAATAATGACAAATTCACTTATCTGAAGCAATAATATCGGGTTCCCTCCCGACATCATAAAGCCGCCAAGTAACGCCCCGAATACGGCTACAACACCGATAATAACAAACATAGAAATCCTTTTTTATTTATTATTATTATTTTATACTGTTCAATTTATCTAAAAGTATTTTATTATTTGGTTCTCTTCCCAAAGCTGTCTGCCATGCTTTACGGGCATCTTGTATATTATCCATCTTGTAATAAATCTCACCGAGATGTTCATAAACTTCCCCGCTGGAAGCACCATGATTTATTGACCTTAATACATAATCCAATGCCAAAGGATAATTGCCCATTTTAAACTGCACCCAGCCAAAAGTATCTAGAAAAGATGCATTTAATGAGTCGGCATTTATGGCAATGCTTACCATTTCTAATGCTCTATCTAATTTAATTCCCCGAACAGATAATGCATAGGCATAATTATTATTGATTAGAGGGTCATCTTTTTTTATAAGTAGTGCTTTTTCATAATAAAATTCGCAACTGTCATAGAGCTTTAATTTATCGTAGACCATACCTAACTCTCCAAAAATATCTAGATTTGAGGAGTCAATAGCCAATGCTCTTTTTAAAGGCGGTATGGCTGAAAAATCACTGTC
This sequence comes from FCB group bacterium, assembly GCA_049513175.1. GTDB lineage: Bacteria > Bacteroidota > Ignavibacteria > Kapaibacteriales > UBA2268 > JBEKWK01. The sequence continues at coordinate 997 of JBEKWK010000032.1, read as the reverse complement.
CTGAATTGAATAAGTTACACCAATATAAAAAGGAAATCTTGCTTCCTTTGGGAATTTATCTTCGTTTTCCCTGAAAATCTTCATTGCATTATTATATTTCTTCCATGAGAAATAAAAAATACCTACGCTGAAAGGAACTTCCGATATAGAATCGTCTGATTTCAAAGTTTGAAGGAAAATTTTTTCAGCATTTAATGTATCCTTAATATTAATTTCAAGGTATGCATTCATTAAATTATTTTTCCAATTGGAAATGGATCTGTTTCCTGGGTCTTTTATATAATCAGGTATAAATTCTTTTGCAATATTAGAATTATCAACCAACAAACTATCTGCCATAATTAAATAATTGTCTGAGAGTTCCGAAGATGATAATGTTTTTGCTGATTCATGTAAAAAATCTAAAGCCTTTTTATATGTTTTATTTGCCAAATAACCTTTTAATAGAATTGAAGCCATATAAGAATCTTCCGAAGATAAAGAGTAAATTTTTTCTAACGTTTCAATATATTTATCTCTCTCTCCGCTCTTGCCATACAAAACAGCAAGCCTATCAAGCACCGTAACATCCTCACCTTCCTCTAAGATTTCTTTATAAAGATTTATAGCTTTTTGAACATTTTTAAATTCATAAAGCCTTGCCAGCTCGAATTTTCTGTATTTTGATTGGTCAAGTTTATAAATCTGTTCGTATGCGGAAATAGCATCATCTATTTTGAATTGAGCCAAATAATCGTCAACCAAAAGTTCATAAGATTGAATAAATGTTGAATCTGTTTCTAAAGATTTTAGAGCATTTGCAATAGATTGATTAAATTTACCAAGCTCCTTGTAGCTCTTTGCAATAGCATAATATATTGATTTAGAACTATCGTAATTCAAAGCTTCCTGAAATTCAATTATTGCTTCGGCATGTCTGTTTTGCATTTGGAGACTCGAACCTTTGATGACTAAATCGCGGGCTTTTTCCTGTACTTCATTTGTGTCAATGAATACA
>JBEKWK010000031.1:0-13580 GCA_049513175.1 FCB group bacterium | reverse complement strand
TGTGGTCTGCAAAGGATGTATCGAAAATAAATTATCAATTGATGTTACTGTAGTATCATTATTAGGCTGCTTTTTTACATCTTCATTTTTGGGTATCAGAAATATTAAAGCCGCAAGATAAAGGATAAAATATATCTCAACTGTTCTTCTACGCTTTAGTTTCATTTATACTTGTGGTTATTATAATTCATTATTACCCCGAAAACTGATTATTGATGATTGACTCTATCAACAAGTATTCGTTCTACCTCTTTTCTCACTGCAATTTCAATTTCATCTCTTTTTAATGACTCTGCCGCTTTGTTCAGATTATCAACGGTATTTTTTAAATCCTTCAATGAATTATTAACATCTTTCATTGTTTCAAGCATGTCAGGGTTTGGGGATACAGCCATGGATGAATTTTCAGCAAGTTTATTTACACTTTGCATTATATAATTATTTTTATCCAAAATATCCTGATATGAATTTCCCAATTTTTCAAGCTGAACGACTGCACCTGCAAGGTCTCTGCTGATTTCACCGATTTCGATTAATATTTCATTTGCGGTGGCATCCTCTTCTTTACCATTAAAAGAGCTTTTGGTTAAATCTTCGTTGGGTGTGAACAGCATGATTATAAATAGAAGAATCAGCATAAAAGCTTCGAAACCTATTCCGCCAATAATAACATCGGTGCTTATATTTTCATTAAACCTTCTGTATCCAATTAAAACTAATAATACTGCCGCACCCAAATAGACAAAAGAATTAAAAGTCGAATAATAAAACCTGTTGACTATTTCTTCAAGCCATAATCCTGTGCCTGCAAAAACACCAAGTTTGTGAAGAATAGTAACTTCTTTTTTAACATACCTGAAAACTTCCCTTTCGTTTACGCAGATTCTCCAACAAAGAAGTAAAACGGATAAACTTGACATTTGCTTCTCATAGCGCAGTTCCATAAATATATCATTTAACAGGATTCTGCCTTCGATTGAGGAAAGGGTATCAATGTTTTTCATTTTTTAAATTTTGTATTCTGAATAATATTATTTACCAACTTTTATTACTGCTTTTATTATTACATGTAATTAGTAAAAAAAATGACATAATCCTTTTTAATGTATTTGAATCAGCCGAATTCAAAGATACAAAAAAAATAATTATGTCAAAATTAAGAATAAATATATTATTACCTGTAAACTCTCATCGGAATAGTATTCACCGATGTTCCGTTAACCACATTAATATAATATGTTCCTACAGGGAGAGTACTGGTATTGAAAATGAAATCATTTGTACCGTCATGAGATTTAATTTGAAAGCTCAATACCCGCTCTCCTATGTTATTATATATATTAATATCCGTGAAACCGTTTTTAGCATTGAATTGAATTGCTGCTGTTTCTTCTACCGGCTCGGGACTGATATTGAGATTCAACGCTCCGTTATTTACCTGGTCATTTACTACTGTTACAGATGGATTAATTTGAATATCAAGGTTCAGATTTGAATTGGATTTATAATCTGTAGCTATTTCCTGTTTGGTAGAACTGAAGCCGACTTTATCTGCAATTAAGTAATAAGTACCTTGACCGAGTTCCTGCATATTAAATTTCCCAAGGTTGTCGCTGAAAGTATAATCAATGACATTATTATTTTTATCAATTACATAAACATAAGCTCCCGCAACAGGCTCCCCTTGGGCAAGAGGGTTATTTACAAGTTTACCTATCGAACCTTTATTTTGTGTAACTGTGCCGTTAATCTGGGCTACTCCGCCTACACCGGAACGGATGTGATGTTTGATAGCATAGGTAATATCCTGCATCCCGTCACCTACGGTAATTTTTGTAGCATCACGCCATAAAAGCGTTGCGAAATCGTTTAGTTTGTAATAGCCGGGAATATTTGTTTTATCTGATGGTATTGATAAAAGCACATAATCTCCGGGGAGCAGATTTGAGAATTTGAAAGTCCCGTCATCGTTACTTTCAATCACCTGGACAAAGTTTTTATTGTTGGCTGTTGGGTCTGGTGTGAGCAACGAAGCAATGATTTGGGATTTTAATTTATCTCCGTTCTCATTCGTAACAATTCCGTTTATTCCATAATTAGTAGGATTGCATGTTTTTAACGGGAAATCTATCCCGGTAACATCACCGGTAAGAACGATTAAATCCGCTTCCAATGGGTTCGAAACCTGGTTATAATACTGGTCGCAGAACTGAATGCTGTTCATCATTGACATAACATGAGCTATATATGTATTTGCATCAGGCAGTGCAATTGTGTAATTCCCTTTATCATCGGTTTTTGTACCAAATGATGGAGGCTGCTTCGTATTTCCATTAGGGTCTTTGTTATACATATTCTGTAATGGTATGAATTCTACTGCCGCAATTACAGGGCTTCCATCATCTTGTTTGTAAACTCTTCCGGAAACATTATAAGTTTTGGGAGGTGGTATTTTAGTTACCACAATATTTATACTTATACTATCCTGGCATTTTATATCAATTTTTGTCGCGTCTGCTAAATTATCCGCATTTTCGTACCATTCAGGTTTTATAGCATCACCACTGATGTATAATACATATTCACCTTCTTGCAAGTACACTTTAAAATTACCGTTAATTACATTCGCAGAGTATCCGGGCATAATTGCACTTGGGTCAGGATTGACGTTTATAATTTTTATATATCCTGCGTTAACAAGAGTACTGTCTTCGAATGATACAGTACCAACGAGAGTGGCACAAGGTTTATTCTCAGTTCCATCCGTAACTGTTAATGTAAATTTTTGTATATCGAATACAGTGGAATCGCAATCATTAAAATATGCTTTTACTCCAAGTTCATAAACGCCTGTTTTTGTCGGAACCCAGCTTAACATTCCAATCTGTTTGTCAAACTTCATCCCATCCGGCATATCACCATAAAAATCATATAATATCATACAGTAAACATTTGTTTCGGCTTTGATTTGGTACATCCAATTTTCATTAACTTTAACTTTAAGCATTGGCTGTGAAACTATATGTACAAAAGGTGAATCCGGTTTTTTATCTGTAACATTTATAAGTAATTTTGTAAAAGCAACGACTGTTGAATCGCAGTCCAAATGTGCCTTAACAGCGACAGATGCACCCAAAGCTGCTAATGGTGTCCACTTGATAATTCCGTCATTATAACCGATAGTCATATTATCAGGAGTAGGACCGTCAAATCCAAAATCAACCTGGCACTTCGAATTTGTCTGAGGTTTTACAATAAATGTAAATTCATTGCCTGTAGTGATTGTCATAGGAGGTATAGGAGGTAGATACAAATAGGGTAATTGTGTTACATCAATTTTTTCTATCTGAGTCGGACTGCTCTCGAGCATCTTAAAACTATTAGTACCGGGCACTGAAGCGGTCATGTAAAATGAATAAGTGCCGTCAAATAAATGTTGAACATAATATTTGAAGTCCGTCATCGAATTGATGTTTTTCACGGAGGTAAAATATTTGAAATCCTTTATATCATCTGTGGCTTTAGGAGCCATATAGATATTGAACATCATTGGTATCGTGCCTGAACTATCTCTTGTCCAGGTAAGTTTTACCATGTTATCGGTTGCGGTCTGCTCAATTGATACTGCAAAGTTTAAAGGCGGATTCGGCGGCTGTTGCTGTGAATAAATGGATAACACAGAAACAATTACAAGTAACAAAATCGAAATGCTGTTCTTTAACAGAGATTGTAAAATAGTCCTCATTTTTCCATCTCCTTATTTTTATTTTAAAGGTAATTTATTTTTTCTATAAATCTAATAAAAAAAAGATAATAAATATATAAAATATTTTAGTTTAGACGCATTAATAATAAAATAGTTTAAAATTATTTTTTCAAACTTTCATGTAATTTTTCTAATTTTGTACAAACGATTGTTTGATATTTATTTAATGGTATCATTATGTCTGAACATTTACAGGTGAAAGAACCTAAAGATAGAATACTTGATGCATCGGCATCATTAATTGCGCATAAGGGCTTTGCTTCTGTCGGGGTCAGGGAGATAGCGTCCGCTGCTGATGTAAATATATCCATGATATCCTATTACTTTGGTGGTAAAGTCGGAATTTTAAAAGCAATAATCGAGGAATATTTTAACGATTTAAAAAAAATAGTAACACCCTTAAAAGACATCGAATCAACTCCGGAAGATAAAATGAAAGCCTTTATTAAAGAGTTGGTCCTGCTTATCAGGACAAAAACCAATTTATGCAAAGTAGCAATTTTGGAAATGCCTTATGATTTTCCCGAAATTACAGAATTCAAGCTTAATCTTTTTATGGAGCATATGAAACTTATTGGCTGTAATTTCGAAAACATCTTTACGGGAATACAAAATAAATATAAACATATTATCATAGGACCTGCTTTTATTTCGATGATATTTTCTCATTTTATTTTCGCAGATATGATTAATTCTGCTTATAAAATTGAATTTGACGACAAATTCTATGATACATATGCAGAAAATATAGCTACGCTGTTTCTTTACGGTGTAAAAGCAATTAACCATTGAAAATTAGAATAATAATATATGGAGAATTTATGCTATTAATGAAACGATTTACAATTTTAATTTTGAGTTTATTTCTGATTCAAAATTTATATTCACAAGAAAAAAAAGCTCTGTCAATTGAGGACTGTATTAAAATTGGGATTGAAAACAGTAAGACTTTATCCGTATCGGCATCAAAAATTGATTTTGCAAAAGCGAAATCCAGCGAAATAGATGCTGGTATGCTGCCTTCTTTGAAATTGAATGCCGGATATTCACGCTTAAGTAACATTCCACCGGCAGCAATAACATTTATGGGATATACGTTCGTTATTGCACCAACATTTCTTGATAATTATTCTACAAGGTTATCATTACAGCAGACATTATTTGCAGGAAACAGGCTCACAAGTAATTCAGACATAATGGAAATGCAGGCTAAGGCTTCTGTTGAGGATTTCAACAAAGATAAAAGCCAGCTCTTACTCGATATTAAAAATGCTTACTGGTCTCTTTATAAAGCCATTATGCTTAGAAAATCCGTTGATGAAAATATCACACAGATGAAATCACACTTGACCGACATAGAGAATATGTTCAAAAACGGCATGACTACAAATAATGAAGTTTTGAAAGTAAAAGTTCAGTTATCAAATGTTGAATTATTGAAAATAGATGCCGATAACGGTGTGCAAATTTCAATGATGGCTTTAAACAATACAATCGGTTTACCTATTCTTACACAGATTGAACCGACTTCAACTATAGAAACCCAAAATTATACATTACCGGATTTAAATAAAACTATTGAAACTGCATATAATAAAAGACCGGAAGTAAAAAGTATGGAATATAGAATTAAAGCCGGGGAATACGGTGTCAGCATGGCTAAATCCGGCTGGTATCCACAAATAAGTGCATCGGCAAATTATTATTACAACAAACCTAACCAAAGAATTTTTAACCCTCCTGACCAATTTAAAGGCACATGGGATATAGGACTAAATCTTTCTATGGATTTATGGAACTGGATGACAACAAAGCATCAAACCTCAGAAGCACAAGCTACATTAGAGTAATCCAAAATAGGTTTGAGCCAGTTTAAAGATGCAGTTATTCTCGAAATCACACAAAATTATCTTAACCTGGTGAAGGCAAAGGAGAAAATTGATGCATCGGATGAAAGTGTAAAGCAATCTGAAGAAAATTTCCGTGTTACAGAACAAAAATTCAAAGCCGGTATGTCCATCAATACCGATTTGCTCGATGCGGAATTGCTCTTGCTCCAGGCAAAACTGAATTATGCTTCTGCTATTGTAGATTATGAACTTGCCATAGCTAAACTTGAAAAGTCAATCGGTATATAAATTATACAAAAAGAAATTTACTAATCATAATAATAAAAGGTAATAAATATGAAAAAAGTTTTAACATTTTTAGTGATATTAGTTATAGCAGTTGCTGTTGTAGCTTTGTTATTTTATAATAAATCAAAGAATGTAGCCAAGCAGAAAATCAATGTGATTCAAACAACTTTTCCTGTTTCAACTATAACTGTAAATAAACAGAAATTTGACGAGAAACTTTCTATGGTAGGTATTACCTATGCTAACAGCGAGACAACTATAAATTCCGAAATACAGGGTAGGATTACTGCAGTATATATTAATGTAGGTGACAGGGTTTCTGCAGGAAAGGTAGTTGCTAAGGTAGATGATGAATTAAAGAAAGCCGCATTAATCAATGCACAGGCGAATTATGATAAAGCAAAAAAAGACCTCGAAAGAAACGAACAGCTTGCTTCGGATAAATCAATAAGCGATGCGCAACTCGATGCCGCAAAATTAACATATAAAATGACTGAATCCCAGCTAATTATCGCCAAAAGGCAATTAGCCGATGCAGAAATAAAATCTCCTATATCAGGTATTATAACTTCAAAAACAGTTGAAGTAGGCAATTTTGTTAATGTAGGGAATCCGATTGCGAATATAATTGATATATCCATATTGAAAATAAAAGTAAATGTCGCTGAAAATGAAGTGTTCAAGCTTAAAGTCAATGATGTGGTAAGCATTACTACCGATGTTTACCAGGATGTGACATTTACCGGAAGGATAAAAAATATAAGCGCCAAAGGCGACGAGGCACACACTTATCCTATTGAAATCACCCTGCCTAATAGCATCAAATATCCCATTAAAGCAGGCATGTTCGTTCGGGTTACATTTATGTCTTTAGATAAAGGGGAGTCAATCTATATTCCCCGTGAAGCATTGATAGGTACTGCAAGAAATCCGCAGGTATTTGTTGTATCCAATAATATTGCCTATCTGAAAAATGTAGTTATCGGCAATGAATTCGGAAACTTTCTTGAGGTTACAAAAGGATTAAATGCCGGGGATGTTATTGTAACTAACGGGCAACTCAATTTAAAAGATAATGTTGCAGTGCAAATTATCAAATAGTAAAGTAATATTTTCTATATTTCTGAAGTCAAAAACAAAATATTTTAAAATGTTCAAGTAAAATTTCATAGGAATCCCAAAAATGACAATTACAGAATTTGCTATAAAAAGACCCATATTTATTGTGGTTATATATCTAACACTTGGAGTTCTTGGTATCTTCGGCTTTTCACAATTGAAATATGATTTAATGCCTAAGATGAGCCCACCGGTGGTCACTATTACTACAATATATCCGGGAGGAGGTCCCTTCGATGTAGAAACATCCATTACAAAAATCATCGAGGATGCAGTTACAGGATTGGATAAAATATCCACATTAACATCTAGATCATCTGAAGGCAGGTCGTATGTAGTTATCGAATTTGATATGGATGTTAATGTTGACCAGGCTATACAAGATGCTCAAAGAAAGGTGAATGAAATTTCCGACCGGCTGCCCATAACAGCTAAAAGACCTATTATTTCTAAATTCGCTTTCGATGAAATTCCCGTTATAAGGGCTGCTGCCAGGAGCAACCTTCCAACAAAGGTATTTTATCAATTCTTGAAGGATAATGTCCAGCCACGCCTTGCAACCATTGAAGGTGTGGGTATGATTACACTTACAGGAGGCGAAGAACGTGAAATTAAAGTGAACATAGATTTCCAGAAATTGAAAAGTTATGGTTTATCTCTTTTTGGAGTTACGCAAACAATTAAAGCGTCGAATCTGGAATTTCCAACCGGAAATGTCAAAAATTCCAATAGCCAGTTTACAGTCCGTATTGCAGGAAAATATAAATCAATAGAAGAATTAAGAGAATTAATTGTAGGTAAATCAAAACAGGGCGGTGATATTAAATTATCCGATATAGCCGAAATCCAGGATGGAGTAATTGAAATTACCAATATGAGCCGTCTCAATGGTGTGCCTTCGGTGGGATTAGTCGTGCTGAAAACCAGCGATGCCAATACGGTTGACGTATGCAAAAATGTGAGAAAAGAATTGACAATAATGGAAACAGATTATGCCGGAAACGATATTAAATTCGACATTGCCGCCGATGCTTCCGACTTTATAATGAAATCTGCAAATGCAGTTAAGGAAGACCTTGGTTTGGCTATTCTACTTGTTGCTTTTGTCATGCTCATATTTCTTCATAATTTAAGGAACTCACTAATAGTAATGGTGGCTATTCCGACTTCGTTGATTTCCGCATTTTTTATGATGTATATATTCGGTTTCACTTTAAATATGATGACTTTACTGGCAATGTCCCTCGTCATAGGAATACTGGTGGATGACTCGATTGTTGTTTTGGAAAATATATACCGTCATCTTGAAATGGGACAGAAGCAGAGGGAGGCGGCTTTAAAAGGCAGGAATGAAATCGGCTTTGCAGCCTTATCCATTACTTTAGTTGATGTGGTGGTTTTCTTACCTTTGTCTTTAATCGTCGGCATTATAGGAAACTTCCTCAGAGAATATGCCCTGGTAATCGTTTTCACAACTTTGATGAGTTTAAGCGTTTCGTTTACTATTACACCGATGCTTGCTTCACGTTTTACAAAACTTCAAAATTTATTGAGTAATTCTTTGATGGGTAGATTCGGTTTATGGTTCGAGAATTTCTTTAAAAAATTTACCGGGATGTATAGGCGCATACTTATATGGAGCTTGAGTAACGGCGGTAAGATAGTCATTATATCCATTCTTCTGTTTATTACTTCCTTTATTTTGTTGGGAATGGGCTTCATAGGGAATGAATTTATGCCAGATGTGGATAGAGGAGAATTGATTGTTACAATCGAATTGGAACCTGGGGCAAGCTTACTCAAAACTAATGAAGTAGTTAATGAAATCGAAAAAAATGTATTGACTAAATTTCCTGAAATAGATAAAGCATTAGTAAACGTTGGTGCAACCAGCCAAGGGTTCGTAGGTGTTTATACAAATAACAATGCCGAATTAGACATCACATTCGTTGACAAAAAATACAGGTCTAAAGCCACGGATGTTATCGCACTCGAAATTAAGCAGGCAATTCAGAAAATACCCGGAGTAAAGGTAAGAGTAAATCCTATAGGTCTTATGGGGGCTTCTACCCAAACGCCTATTTCACTTGTCGTAAAAGGACCGAAATACGATGATGTGCGTAAAGCTGCAAACATTGTATTGGAACTTATAAAATCTATCAAAGGTACATCCGACGTAAGGCTGTCGTCAGAAGAGGGTAAACCGGAATTACGAGTTGATGTTGACAGGAAGAAAATGGCTGCATTCGGATTGTCAATAAATGATGTCGGACAAAATCTGAAAATCGCTTTTACGGGCGATGATGATTCCAAATATAGAGAAGACGTAAATGAATACAGCATAAGAATTCAGCTTGACCAGTTCGACAGGGCTGACCCTGTTACCGTTGGGAACTTTACATTTGTTAACAATAAAGGACAGCTTGTAGAACTGAAACAATTTGCAGATATTTATCAGTCTACCGGACCTACTCAATTAGAAAGACAGGATAGAATGAGTGCCATCATGGTATTATCACAGGTTTTCGGTAAGAGCAGTGGTGCAGTTGCAACTGAAATAAATGAAAAATTAAAAACTACAAAACTGCCCGAAGGGGTTTTTACAGTTACTGCAGGGCAACAAAAATATTACGTTCAAGCTATGCTAAGCTTGGTTCTGGCTTTGCTCGGCGGCATATTATTTGTTTATCTTATAATGGTTGCATTATATAATTCATACCTTTATCCTTTCGTAGTGCTGTTCTCGATACCCTTAGCATTAATAGGGGCATTATGGGGACTAGCACTTACCTCAAAATCAATAAGCATTTATTCTATGCTCGGTATAATAATGCTCGTCGGACTTGTTACTAAGAATGCAATTTTACTTGTTGACAGAACCAACCAGATGAAACTTGAAAGGAAGTTAACTACATTTGAAGCATTGCTCGAGGCGGGGCAGACAAGGCTCAGACCTATTCTTATGACAACTTTTTCTATGATATTCGGTATGATGCCCATAGCCCTTTCGACGGCTTCCGGTTCCGAAGCAAAGTCCGCATTAGCGGTAGTGCTTATAGGCGGTCTGGCTTCATCTATGTTTTTAACGTTGGTTTTAGTTCCTGTCGTTTATCAGAAGATGGATAAATGGAAAATATCAGTTCCGGCATTCATTAGAAGATTATTTAAAATTAAACCGAAAGTTGATTCTGAACTTGTTGATGGTGTTCAAGTAGAATCAGAAGAGATTTTAGCGAAGTAATTTTATATTATCCTTACTCTCCCACGCAGGAGCGTGGGAGAGAGGAAACTACTCAATCCCACGCTCCTGCGTGGGATTGTAGAAACAGCAAATCTAATTCTTCACAATAACTTTTTGCACTACCTGGTTGCCCTTTTCATCCGAAATTTTCAAAAGATATAAACCATCACTTAATTTTTCACATAAATTCAATTTGATTATTTGGTCTCCGGTACTGTTTATTTGTGATGATGATAACGTTTTAACATATACGCCATTAAAAGTGTACAGGTCTATAGTTATGTTTGAAGCTGTATTCAATTTGAATTTAAAATTAATCGTTAAACCGCTAATAGGATTTGGAAACACACTCAAATTATTAATATTACCGGAACTCATGCGGCAGAGGTCGAAGTATGATTTCTCCCCTTTTATTGCTTCACATGCATCACGTAACTTCATATCTCCATTTTCTATATCATCAATTAAAGCCAATTCATTTAGTATCGGTTCTTTGTATCTGTTTGGTAAAAGAGAGGCAAATTCCTTCTTCACATAAAACCAGAAACTAATTTCACCGTACCTGATTTTTGAAGAATCACTACTTTCCTTGGTACCCATTATTATTGTTACAGGCATTAGTCTATCAATTTGCGGTTTGAGTTTACCATTATCATTTGAAAATATTTCATCCATATTTTTATTTTTCAATAATGGTGAATCAGACCAGGACATAATTGTGCCATGATTTGTTTCATAGTTTTCACTATATTTATTAAAAGTATATGAATAATTTTCTACAGTTACAGCTAAGGGAAGAGTATAAGAAGGATTGTTTATATCCCAGCCGTTATAATGCATAGCATCTGTTTTAGTGCCGGCAGTATCTACTTCAACCTTCTCCCTGATAATTCCTTTAGTAAATGTTGAGTCATATCCCATCATTTTTAACATATTTCTTGCAACAGCAATTGGAGCTTTTGGATTCTTTTTCATTATCGAATCCAAATCGAACATTTGCTGGAACATTGCAGTATATTTACCATTTTCAAATTTGATTCCGATATTATTTAATTCTTCTCTTGTCAGTTCAAGGCTTTCAATGCCTGCTATTGATTTAGGTGTCTGCCTTGTATTATTTTTAGAGCTATCAATTTCTGTATTAGTCGGACAATCATTGCAGTCAACATATTCAATAGGTTTAATATATTTTGATGTGAATTCACTGTATCTTTCAGGTAATTTTTTAAGTAACTTTTTGGTAGGAACAAACCATATTATTGTCCTTATTGTGCTTCCCTTAGTATCCTGCCGGACTAACACAGGAAGCAATTTAGATACTATTTTAAATTTACTTTTATCTATACTAAAAAGGACAGGCTGATTCATAACGCCAGGATTTTGAATATCAAAATTAATCAGCATAGTATCTATAATTTGTTTTTCTTCTTCAAGCAATTCACCATATTTATTATTTATTAAAATTGAATTACCACTTGAATAAAAGGATGCTTTGCCTCCGTTATTATGCTCTATAATTTTAAGATAAGATATAGGATATATACCTTCTGATTTTTTCATATCCCATCCCTCGTAAGGTATTATGGTCGGTATATCCATTGAATCGTTTAGTGTATGTTTTTCATGGTAAAGACCTTCAACAGGATATTTTTTTGATTCAAGTTGTGGCACAAGATAAGCACTCGTTTTCAAATTATATTGTGATTCAAAGATAAATTCCAAACCCTTTTCCGTTTTTTTGATATTCAAATTTGCTAATTCATCATCATTTAAAACCAGCACAGGCAGGTCTGCTCTCGCATCCATTGGTATAATAATTTCACTAATGCTTTTAGGTTTAAAAGAATTATTCCTAACATTCCGGTTTTTTTCTTGTTTAATTTCCTCTTCTGAATTATATTTAAGTTCAGATTTACTACCATTATATGCAATACTATTAGATTGCTTTGGTAATTGGTATTGTGTATTGGGACTCTGCTGCTTTGCCGGGAAGAACAAAAGCATTGCGGCAGTAAATATCCCTATCAGCGAACTATATGTAATCATTTTAATTGCTCCTTTTGTTTTTAATAATTTGGAATATTTTGATTTAATAATGCCGCTATCGCTTTTGGCAAGGATTTCCCGGGTATCATCTTCACCAATAAGTGTTTTAGCGTTTAATGAATTTTTCGCTTGTTCGAAATATTTATTTGTGTTATTAACCATTAGAAATACCTTTCAAATCTTGCAATAATTGAATAGGTTTGGAATTGAAAACATTTTGAGTTTTTGTTTCCTTCATAAATTCGGCTAATTTTTTCTTACCACGATGGATTCTTAACTTTACATTTATGACTGTAGTATTTTGTATATCCGCAATTTCTTTTTGTGACAAACCCATAATTTCAAAAAGGTATAATGCTTCTTTCTGCACATTCGTTAATTTATCCATAGCTTCATATAATATTTTTATATCATATTCAATTTCAGGAGAAAGAGAATTACCGTACATCGTATCCATCAACTCAGGTTCCGTAAGAACAAATTTCCGATTTCTTTTATTCTTAGCTTTATAGATATTCGAAGCGATGGTAAACAAGAAACTCAAAAAAGCTTTTTCATTTTTCAGAGTATGGAAATTTTCATAGGATGCAAGTATAGTTTCGCTTACAAGTTCCTTTGCTTCTTCCCTGTCGTGAGTTTTGGCAAAACAGAATGCAGAAAGCTTACCTGCAAGCGGTGAATAAAGCATCATGAATTTTTCCTGTTTACTGTCCATCAATAAATGTTTCCCTGATTAATATGTGGTATGATAATTTACAAAAGAAAAGGTTACAAAAGTTTTTTCAAAATATTAAATTTATTTTTATTTATTCATTTTCATTATTTTTTTATTCGTCGCTATTAAATTACTATTAACTCCCCCATCCTACTCAAGGATGTCGCCTTTTAGCAATTATTTATGAATTTTAAAATCATTTCAACCATATTAGTCACTAAAATCATAGTTCAGATAATTTATCAGATTCCTTTCATTATTTTTGAATAATCTTTTTATGGAAACTATTATATATATATGAAAATTTTAATCGTTCAGCTTGGTCGAATAGGTGATATGATACTCGCAACCCCGATGTTCAGGGCTGTCCGGGAGAAATATCCGGATGCTGAAATTCATGTTCTTGCCGGTAAGCATAATTTTTTCGTTATAAATAATAATCCGAGGATTGATAAAATTTATATTCATAAAAAAAATCCATTTAACATAATTAAGAATATACTTGCCCTTAAAAAAGAAAAATACGATTACTGGCTCGATGCAAAAGACCATTAC
>JBEKWK010000030.1:0-13582 GCA_049513175.1 FCB group bacterium | reverse complement strand
GTATGGGGTCGCAGCAAGGAATAACTTTCAATGTATCCGTAAGTGGAGGACAAGGAATAAAAATACCATTAATAATTCTGCCAGCTACTAATTGATACTTAAAAACGGAGGATTGCTCACAACAAATTGTCATTGTTATAGTCGTGTCGGGTGGATAGTTACATTGATTAACCCAATAATCTGTGTTATTATATGTAAATTCATTGCCGGGACTTACTGAAATTGAATCAGACTGACTACCATAATTCGCAATACCCAACGCAAGATTGCCATAATTGCATTTACCCATATTAGTAAAAGCAATATTGAAACATTTTTTCCCATTATTATCAATATATGTGTCTCCTATTGCAATAAAGGTACTATTCTTAATTGCATCACAGCCGTCGCAGGTATCTTTTGTTACAGTATTTGTATCATTATCATTCCCGATTAATTTGTGAACACCTATGTTAAGGAGCTTACCATCACCGGGTAGTAATCTTATTGTTATTATGCTATCGTTTCGGATTACTGTATCAATTAAATGGTAATAAGGTAATTTTCTATACCACAAATTATCGAGTGAAGTACCTTTACCAAGTTCACTTATTGTTAAAATTGTATTAGAAGAATCAATTAAAGGATTGTTTCTATACTTCACGGGAATATATATAATACGGCTCCCAATACGTCGCCACCAGTAATATTTCCAATAGGTAGTATCTTCATTTCTAAAACTTACATAATTCTCATTATTGTTAGGATAATAATATATTTTTCCATTATTATTAACATTACGAACATTTGTATCAAATTCAGCAGTTGAATAGAATTTCATACGTATGTCATAAATTGTTCCTTCATCTCCATGACCACAGGAATCGCGGGAAATTATCAACGGGTCTATTCTTCTGTTAACAACACCAAGTATAAATTGGTTGGTCATATTTGTATCATATTTAGAATTCAGCAAAGTTAAATTATAAAAAGAACGCACGGTATCTTCAAAGGGCTGATTATCTGAATAAGTACCATCAACATTAGGCTGAAATAGTTTTTTTGTTTTAATAGAATCCAGTAATATAAATTTATCAAGTATAAATTGTGATGAACTATATTTCGGATGCTGATGTTTAAATAATTTATAGCCATGCAAAAAAG
Organism: FCB group bacterium; assembly: GCA_049513175.1. Lineage (GTDB taxonomy): Bacteria > Bacteroidota > Ignavibacteria > Kapaibacteriales > UBA2268 > JBEKWK01. The sequence continues at coordinate 12,439 of JBEKWK010000030.1, read as the reverse complement.
CAGCTTGCAAATTGAAATTCATTAAACTGTTTGCTGTTGTATCTAAATATCGTATAAAATTAGATACTTTAATAGTTTCAGTTCTATAAGTTTTACGTCCCAAATAGATTCTTTGGGGACTGATGCCAAGAATTGTTTTTATTTGGTTTGTATCTATAACAAATTTGAATTTGGTATAATCATTTGCTAAATCTAAAAAATCTCCTCCAATATTATCATTATAAATATCAAAATTTGATAAATTTAAACCCATAGAATCATACGCGGTTGTGCCATGACCAAATCCGACTATACCCCACGTATTTGAATCAATAGAAGTACTTGTATGTTCTCTATCCCAAAATAAACCTTTCGCACCAAAAATTAATGCGTTCTTGTTCCATAATCTGATTTCTTCCCCGACTGGTGGTCTGATATTACCGACAACTTCTAAAACACGGTGTGGATTTACAGTATTATCTACAACGGTACTAAACATACCAGTAAATGATTCATACCAGAATAAGCCTGGTCCGTATAAATTAAGGCAGTCAGGTTGATTAAGAACAAAATTACTATAATAATGTCTTTCGAGAAATGCTTGATTTGTTACACCTTGACTCAAAAAATTAATATAAGCATCATTATTACATCTTCGTATGGAATCGTAATTTCCATTAAATCCATTGCCACCACAATTAGCACACCACGGATACGTCTCCCATTCAGAGTTTAAAGAGTCAACACCACCCCATCCATAGCCACATTTATAACCAAGTCCATATTTGCTGCTCTCGTCACCTTTCTTAATATATGATGTTGTTGATTGCCTTCCGGCAGCACTTATTTCATTCCAAGTTTGTGGTTCATTAGTATAATAAGTTAAATATCTGTCATAACCGCTTCCATCCTGTGATACACCAATATTACCGACAAATTTAGTGAAATATCTTGCAGCACCCCAGCCCTGTGTTCCCTGTTCGTCCCGCAGATAAACTCTTTTTAGTTTAATTCCATTTGGAACACAGTAATTACCAAATGCTGTGTCTAATGCTTCTTGCATTCGATTTGCAATTGAATTATCGAATGCACCGAAGAATAATTGCCGTGCTGCAGGTGTATTAATGGAAATAAAATCAATACCTATATCGCAGCTATTGTAATATGAGACATCAATGAGAATTTTATCTATATGTTTACCTGAAGCAATACTCCCCGAAAGAACAGGATTATTAACCGAAGTATCTTTTAATTCAATGAAAGCAGATATCGTTATATCTTTATTTCTAATTGGAAGCATTTTTTTGGTAATAATAAATTCTTTTGTTAATGGAACACCATTATATTTTATTGTATCTCTTACAGCACCTCTATATTCTCCTAAAGCAGATATAATAGAACTTGTGTCATTAACGCCGGATTTGGGGATATATTAAAATTTGATTGTATCCCAATTATTTGTGTTTTGAATATGGACAGGTAATTTTATTTTAAGGACAATAGAATCATTTAGCAATCTATCATTTGTATCGAGACGTCTTAGATTAATATTCACAAAAAATTCCCTGCCGCTATATTGTCTAACAAACATAGGATTTAATGAAGGTACATCAGTATAAAATGAATCTAAATCATTAATTCGTGAATCTACAGTAAAATATCTATCGCTAATCCAAGGGTCTTTTAAAACCGGGTTTGAATATGTACCGGTTTTATAAAGACGTAGTCTTGTATCTGTATTATTAATTTGTATATTAGGGTCAATATGCTGAAAACCGAATACTGATTTCGTCGGGTCGTTAGGTCTTGTATAAAAATTGATATTATCTGGTATTCTTAATGTTGGTTCATACTGATAAGAAATTGCATTAAATGGAAACCAACCAGACCCACCCCAAGAAAGGCAATTAACATATGCTATATAATCAGAATTTTTTACTTTATCTTGGGGGAGTGTATAAGGGTCATTATAATTTACATAACCCTGCATCCAATTAAATTTAAGTTTTGCATTTTGCCTGTAATCGCCAGACCAAATGAAGCCAAATGCAAATTTATCCTGTTTGAATTCCACAGAATCAGAAGATATAAAATAATTAGATTTATGATTTACTGTAAAAGAATGCTGTGCTGGTTCTTTATCTTGGGAATACATAGATGAAAATATCCCAAGGAATATTATAAGATAAATTATTGTTTTCATTTCTTACCTCTCAATAGAAAATTTGAATGAGAAGTTATTTATTAATAAGAAATAAACTCCAGATAACAAGTTTTTAACATCTAAATTACATTGATGATTAATTATAGTAATATTATCTTTTGCAACAACCTCCCCTCGTATATTTATTATTTTATATTCATAAATATTATCTTCAAAATTTAATTCTTTTAAAATTAAAATATTAGAGGTTGGATTAAATATTATAATTGGATTTTTTTCTGGTATTATTTCTTTTACTGATACATTATCAATACAAGATTTTGATTTTGTTAAATTACCTGTAGCACCACTAAAATCATAGATAAATCTATTATCAGTTGACAGATCAAAAGTAAGAGTACTGTATGCTACTTGTGAGCAAATATCAGTAAAATCTTTTAAAGCAAAAAAATGAAGATTTGCTCCTTCGCTTGCAATTAAATATTTATTTGTATTATCGAAGTCTAAAGTACGTGAAATGCCCATTTCTTTTAATAATGAAAATCCATTTGTATTAAAAATTCTTGAATGGTCGGATCTAACCATTCCAAAATAATTCCCATCTGGTGAAAATTTAAATTCCGAAAGAGGCCATCTATATCCATCAATTAATATTGAATCGCTAAAAATTCTTTTTACTGGATTTAGTGATTTTAAATCCCAGACCCAATCCTCGTCCCAATCAAATGGTATTGGTTGATGATTTACAGTATCTGCGCCGCTGAATCCATAATCTGCTACAAAATAATCTCCTTTTGGTGAAACATCTATATTCACAACTCCTATTAATTCCAAACCTCGGGTATAGTCTGTTGTTAATAGTTTATTTTTTATTTCCAGATTATTCGCATCTAAAAAAACCAATAAGTATTTACCATAATAAAAACCTATTATTAGCTGTCCGTCAGGTGTTAATTTTACATCATTTAGATTGTAAGTTCCATTTATATCCTGCATATCATCAACACTATCAATAAATTGATAAGAATTGATATCCATCTTCTTAATATGTTTTAATAAATTATAACAGATATAAATATACTTCCAGTCTTGTGATATTGCGGCAATCAAGCCCTTGCCTTCTATGCTATCAACAACTTGTCCCGTGAGGGCATCAATTTTAACAAATCTGCCTAAGTCATCCTCGTTGCAATAAAGATATTTGCCGTCGGGGGTAGGAAAGATTTTATAAATACCATAGCCAATATTAACTGACCAAGCGGAATCGTCCTGCGGCTTCGGCTGTGCTTCGGTTACTTGACATATTGCAAATAACATTACAAACGATAAAATCAATTTGATTTTCATAATAATCTCCTTTGAATTTGTATAACGAGTAAATAGTGTTGTATTGATTGAGTAATTAGATTTAATGCCAAGATTACTAATAAATCTTGTTTTATGAGTGAGATATTTTGGTTAGTATTATTCTTATTTGTTTTTATAAAAATTGCAAAATCAATCCCCGAACACTCTCTTGTATTAAGATGTGTCCAAGCAACCGTTGAGACTGACTTTTTCATTAATCAAACCAAATAATTTTTTTTAATCCGTTATCTTAGATTATTTCTTATTGGTACATGAGTGATATTTTGTTATACATTGCTTATGGATAACATAAATGAGCTAATCTGCATTTTCCGGGGGAAAAAGAACTATTAGAAATGCCTATTAGCTCTTACATTTGAATAAGTAATCAAATAACAATATTAACTTACAATTAATTTTTTAAATAACAAAATTCATTATTAAATTTTTTTTTATTGGATTTTTAAGTCCAAACAAAGTTTAAAAAGGAACGAAGTATTACCTGAATATCCTTTGAATTATCTTACCATTCGCTTCATTCTCTCTATCCGAATGTAAGATAGAATATACTATCTAACACCTAAAAACACGTCTCAAATAAGACCTTCTTACTATTATGTAATAAGAATTAATACGTAAGAAGTATTCAAACTTCACTACCAGAATTTTATAGTAAGATTTCATATATTTAGCCTGCTAAATGTTTGGTATAAAATTTATACTTTTAATCTGTTTCAATTGTAATTATCTTGAACTCGCCATTTATTTTAGAAACGTAAATCTTAAAATATGACCATTTTTGCCCCTGTAATTCAACGTTTGCTGTAAATATTGTTGAGTTAGTTTGAACACCGAGACCGTTCCAAGAAGGGTCTGCCAGAAAAGAATCGAATTTTACAAAATCATTTATAAAGAATTTACCTGTAATATTTGCCGTAAAAAGTTTCGGTATTTCTTTTGTAAACTGTTTCTGATTATATTTGAGTAGTTCTCCCTCATGTTTAACTTCGAGTGGATAGTTGATTAATGTTGGAAGTATTTTTTTATTAGGCATCGGATTGGTTGCATTTTGAAATTCCGTGAAGAATTTAAGAAATTCACTTTTTTCACCTTTTGGTGTTTGGGATGTTTGAGTTTTGGTTACAGTTGGAGCAGGTTCGCTCGCTGGTTCTTGATTAGAATCTGTTTGTTTGTTTTTCTCAATAGCACAAATTTTAAAATTATTCTCGTCTTTAATAATAAATATTTTAAAATGGAATACTTTTTCATTTGGTAAATCTATTTCAGTTGTTAAAATAGTAGTACCTTTAGAAACTCCCAAATCAGCCCAAGAAATATCGGCAATAAACGATTTAAACTCCACAGGATTTAATAGCTTTTTACGAATTGACATCGGAAAATATCCATTAAAGTAAACCCTTAATTTATCATCTTGTGTTGTTACTAATTTAGTAGTATCACCCGGAGAAATTACACTAAATACTTTACAAAACATTCTCAATAAACTAAACATAGAATTATCTGTATTATTTTTAGTTAAGTTTAAGTCTTTAGTAAATTTGCCAAAAAATTGCTGTAGCTCTATGTTCTCAGCTTCTGAAACTGGTTTGCTTTTTAAAACCCCTTTAGTTTCCACGACTGGTGCAGTCTCTTTATTTATTCTTTTAAAAAAATCTTCAGTAGACATTTTATAATTTAATTGAACAACACGACCTTGTAGATTTTTATATGATACTCGAATTAAAGAAGTATCAATAGCCAATTCAAAGGTTATTGAACTTGATGCTTTATAAATTGCTGTTGTGCCTTTTATTATTGCATTACCCTCTGCTCCTTTTACTTTATCTGTAATAAAAACAAAATGAAAACTTTTATTCGTTTCATTTGTAATGGTTAATGTAACATTGTTACTATACATCCATAAACCATTCCAAGTTTGTGCAGAACCCATGTAAATTATGCCAAATAGCATAATGACCAAATAAGTCAAAACTTTTTTCATTTAAAATCTCCTTACAATTAGAAATAATTTTAAAAAATAATTTATAAGTTTAATATGACTATGACGTAATTTCATTATTTTAAATGAGTTACAGTGATTAAAGATTGTATATTTTTATACCTGTTTCAGCAATTTTTTCAAATTCAGATTTGTAATATAAATACCGATAAATGAGTTGCTCTTTTTGTTTTTCTGAAAATTTATTCCCGTCGAAAATTCCAAAATCGGCTTTGAACCTATCGTTTATTTCTTCTGCCGTAAAATCCAAGTATTTCATTAAGAAAATTGCAAACTCTGTTACCTTGATAAATAAGGAATCAAAATCAATAGTTTGCATTTTGAATTGTTCTTCAAATTGCTTTTTGAATCTGCCGTCGTTATTATTACCATAGTGCAAGATATTATGAGAAATTTCAAAACCGGAATCACTTTTCTCAAGGAAATTCTTAACAGTAGCACCAATAGAAATAATCTTTGGTTGATTCTCTTGACTATCACCGGAAAGCACTTGCAATTCTTCTTTTAATAGAGGAAACCAATTTTTGTAAACTTCTTTTCTGATACCTACACTATTTGCATCTTTAGATTCCATTGCCGATTTTGAAATATCTGTAAAGTGATAATCAAAATTATTGCCGCACAAAAAAGTATAAGTGCAGTAGTGAAGTAAGAAGTTTCTGAATGAACTTAGAAATTCAATTCGTTTCAGAAAGTTCAAAGCACCGAGATTTGGTTCAAGTGCTATGATACAGTATTTAGGATTTTCGCTTATATAAGGATTTGGAATGTAGAAAGAATCTTTCAATTTGAATTTAGGATTTAATTTGTCCAGTTCTACTTGATTTCTGAACTTCTTTTCAAGTTCTTCATACTGTTTAGTCTTTTGTGGTGCTTTTAACATAAATTTCCTATAAATTATTTATACAGTAAATTTCTTTCAATTACAAAGAACCAACTATTCTTAATAGTTCAATATTTTCAATATGCTTATTAGGGCAACAAAAAAGGGCATTTTCACAATATGCCCTACTGTTAGGTGTCGCCAAACACCCGTGAATGAAGCATAAGGAAAACGCCCCGATTTCTCGGAGCGTGCCTATACAACATTTCATTCACTTTAAATTTGGCGAAATTAACAGTAGAACGTAGTAAGACAAACTCACTCATTTCAATTTAAATATTTTTTGCTCTTATTTATTTTCCTAATTGTTTTACATACATATAGCTAAAAGCAATTTATTGAATTTATTTTGAATAACAATATTCTTTCTCGATTTGAATAAAAAATTGCTTCATTTTAATTCAGAGCCGGTTGAAATTGAGGGGGAGTATAGTTTATATCGAAATGTAGAAAAACACTTCTTACCAACGATTGTCATTAGTTTATGATACACTTTAAAGAAGTCATTTTATATAATTTCGTAAAAACATAAAAAAAGGAGAGTGAAAAATTATTACTCTCCTTAATCAATATAAATATTAGATGGGGTCAATACTCTGAAGGCAATAATGCGATTTTATCAATGCACCAGACAACAAATTTATCTAATGGGAAGTCAGTGTATTGAATGTCTTGATAAAAAATGATATTGTCGTTGCCATCTTCAATTGTTACTCGTGCTGTCTGGTCAGGGTTTACGTTAAGTTTAAATACTTGGAACGGTTCTTTCTTTACTTTGTTTTCAAATTGCATTGATGCAATTATGTCGGCGTACCACCAACATTTTGCACTTTCACATAAGAACTTTACTCCATCAGTTAAGATGATTCCTAAATATCTGTAATAATGTTCCGTTCCGTGGAACTGGTTTAAATCGTTAATCAACTGTTGTTTTTCTGATTCTGTCATTTTAAAGTCCTCAAAAAAAATTAGCCCCGGTTTAATGTGCCGGGGCTGTTTTTAACTTATTTCTTACTTACTGGTTTCTTTGCTGAATGTGCTTTAGTAGCAGGTTTAACTGGTTGCTTCGACTTAACAGGTTGCTTTGACTTTATTGTTGGTTTCGGCTTTTCTGTTTGCTTTGTTTTAACTGGTAAAATAGGTTTAGTAACAGTTATTTTTATAGGCTTTTCAACTTCTTTAGTTACTTTTACTGGTTCTGCTTTAGTCTCGGCTTCTGGTTTAACTATTTTGACTGTCTGTTTCGGTTTATTTTTCAATTCCTCAACTTCTTTCTTTAACTTCTCAACGAGATTCTGTTTCTCGACAACAAGAGCATCTGCCTGTGTATTTCTTGTTTCTAATACTGCAATATAATTTTCTTTATTGTCAATGTATTCTAAAATTCCTTCTTTAGAAACGCTTTTAACTGTTGCGTTTCTTTTTTCTTGGCGGATACGATTAGTCTCTAATTTTTTATTAGTCCAATCTGTTATTGCTGTGCGATAACTCTCAACTCGTACAGTCAAATCTGCAAGTCTTTTTTCAAATCTGCCGAGACGGTCGTTCCTTTTGGCAACGCCTTTTTCAAAACTTGCGATGTCCCGGTTGTTCTTCTCTGCAAATTTCTTAGAAACAATGTCCGTAGCATCCTTGGAATCGGCAATCAATTCTCTTTTAGTGATTAGTTTCTGGTTGATTCGTTCAATCCGTGTTAATCTGCGTTCTTTCTTAACGCCGATACGTTCAATTTGTGCTTGTAATTTTTTGATAAGAAAATTCTTATCTTCGACGGTTGCTGTTGAAATGGTATTCATAAAAAACTCCTTAAAAAAGTTGAAAAAAAATTATTTATCTATTCTATCGTGAAGGTTTACTGCTCGTTCAAAAATTTCAAATACATCTGCGTAGGCTTGATTACGCCAGATATTGATTGCATTTGCAATTAGGCTTGTACTGTTGTGGCGAAAATCGTGATGCTTGTATAACTGTAAATATCGTTTCATTTTATCTTTAATAATTCCAAGCATTGTTAATGTAGGATGTAAAATTAATTTATCATTGAAATCGCTCAATTCTTGTAGTGTTACAGCTGCAATAACAACTGATTCAGAATAATACTCAATTGCATGTGCCGGGCTGTTATGTGCTAAATCTCTGAATTTTTGTAAAGTATTTTCAGATTCTTTAGCTTTCTGCTCGATTTCAGCAAATACCGATTCTTGCCATTCGAGATATGTATATGCTCTTTTATTTAAATCTTTATCGTTTTTATTTTCCATTGTCAATCCTTCTAATATGTTGATTCGTAATGTATTTACGAGTGCGAAATTAAAACAAAATATGCTGGCTTGCAAAGGAAACATGAGGTTTTAGCAATGTTTTTTAAACAAAAAAAATCCTCTACCGGAGCAACGATAGAGGATTGTAGAAAACTTTAATAGTTGGTAATTTAAAATAATTTTTAAGATTTCAAACTGAATTTTATTGATAACTAAAGTGTAAAATTTATATTAGCAATATATTATTTCATCAAAAGTATTAAAGTTTCCATCTGGTATATTCGGAAATAACGACCTTATTTTTTCTGTTATACTTTCTTTAAATTGTTTTCCAGTTTCATCATCTCTTATTCGTCTCCATTCTGCACCCAAAAAAATTGGGTCATTATCACTACCACTATAAAAGAATTCTACTCTGTCATTATTTTTTTCCAAGTATTCATCCATAAAAATCTCAAAATCTAAATTTCTTTGCTTACTGAAATCATCAATTAAATTATCATTTAGTATTATCCCGTAAATTACAAAACTTGATGAACTTGAGTTGCTAACAAAACCGTTTCTTTTTTTCATGAAAATTTCCTTTCAAAAAATTTAATAAAGTTGTTTAATTTTCAGGCTAACATGATAGCCGTGATTAATTTTAAATGCTTGTCTAATTTGTTCTGAAATATATTCTATATCATAGGTTCTACAAACGATACTATCGTGAATAGAAAAATGTGTCCCTATTTCGTTCAATTCCAAAAGAACAGTATCTATCATAAGTTCTGATTCCATCCTTTGAATCCTCTTTGCAAATTCCCTATTTCCAATATCATTTTTTATTCTTAATAGTATATCCCAAATAGTTGGAAATAATTCAATAAACTTGGTAATAAAATTTCTTTTACACTGATTTTCATTATTCCATTTTTTGTTTTGCAATAAATAGGTTTTATTTTTTGCTGTAAACAGTATTACATCCATAAACCTATCTTTAATAAATTCTCTGTCGTATTTTAATTCAGTTGCGAGAAATTCATAGATTTTACCGGTTTGACAAAGTTCTTTCCATTTAAGAAAATCGGATTCTGCAAGAACAACCGGATAATGCTTTTCAAGATAGATTGATACAAATAATGGCTGTGAATTGCTAATATCAACCTCATTAAAATCATATTTATCATCTACTCTGTCATAAAGGAATTGCCGAAATTCCTTTTTTAAATTCGTTAGTGTTGTAATAAGTCTGCCATTGCTTCCTCTTAAAACATCAATACACTGTTCGTCAATTTTTGCCAGTGATAGTATATATTGAGAATATCGCCATGGCTTAATTTCTTTAAAATTCGATTTGATAAATTCAACCGCTCTATCAATATCAATTCCAACGTTGCCTAAATTCACCCATACATGTTCAAAGTTTGGTAAATATAATTTACTTGTAAATGTTTTCTTATCAAATGCACGATTAAGAGCCTTCAAGTTTAGTCTTTCAGTAACATATCTTACTCTTTTGTTCTGTGGAGTGAGTAAAAATTCATCTCTTATGAGATATTTTTTTGCTGTTTCACCCGGTCTGTAGGTCTCTGATTCATATCTTTGACCATTGCTATTTATTTTCAATTTTGATTTGCATTTAATCACACCAATTTCTTTCATTTTATTGATGATGATTTTAGCTTTATCCTTACCACCCAAAATTGATCTAAGATAGCTAATACAAATTTCTGCCCCCTGTTCGTCTTGATTTTTCTTGAAAGTAGAAAACCAATGAATTTTGTCATACAGTATTAAACATCGCTCCCAATCAACTTTTCTTTTAAATACTGCTTGAACTAATGGTAAAAGCTGTTCCGGTGTAATAGTTTTAAATTCTTTCATAATTCCCTCATAATTGTTATAAATATTGCTTATGAGGTATTATATTATGCTTCGTTCTAAAAGTTTAACCGGATTCTTGTCTAATTCAGTGTTGTGATTTTACTTTATGTTTTTTTTAAAATTTTTACAATTAAGCTAAAAAAGACCAACAATTTAATATACCTAACCTAAGTATTGTTGGTCTTTTTGGGGGTTAAATTATTCTCATTTCTCAAATAAAAAAATCGGTTCGTATTTTTGCAGTGAACCATTGATAAACACTTCCTTTTGTGAATTACTAATATTACCCTTCTTTTTAGTTCCGGGAACAATTCCCATGAGCATAAAATATGTGTCATTATGCTTGAACCCTATTTCCTTAGCAATATCAACAGTGTCTTTTTCCAAAGGATATATTTTTTTGCCTTCTTTAATATCAGCAATATTTATCCAGCACTCACCGCCGTTTCGTAGCAATTCATAAGCGTTGGTTAGCATTGGTCTTAAAAATCCTTCTCGCCAGTTTTCATAGTTACTATACTGTATGTAACTTTGGTTTGCATCTTCCGAATACTTTTCCTTGTTAAAATATGGTGGTGAAGTGAAGATGAAATGCAACCTACCTTTACCTTTTAAAAACATAGTATCATCAAATATCCTTTCTGCCGGGGTTGTTGAATTATACATTTTAAAATCAATTTCAGGAGAAATGAATTTCCTGTAAAAATTGTTTATTCTCTTATACCTTTTCGTAATCGTAGTATTTACGTCAGTACCAATTAGTCTCACTTTTCTAAAAGCTAATGGACTTTCGATACTCATAGAAGACACCAAACCAACTAATCTTCCACCCCAGCCCATAGACAAATCTCCGACATATAGAACTTTATCATTTGCAAATTTATCTTGTCCCAGTGCTTTTGTATAAATCCACTTTGCAACAATAACAGGAAAATTATAAGCGATTTGATTTCCATTGACTATTTTTAATTTCGTTATAAGCCAAGTTGAAATCAGTGCCTCACTATTTATTTTTCCTTGTTTGAATGAATCTAAAACAACCATTCTAAATATTGCATTGTAAAACTTATCTTTGTCCTTAATAGTTTCCATTACAGAGGTCGGATTACTGACTTTTGTCGAATATACTTCAGGAAACCAATAATTAATTGGTGTTGTAAGATGAGTAGCTGATTTAATATAAACTTGATTATTTATTTTAATTTCTAAGTCATAAATAGGGAATCTATCAAGTTTTTGTAATCCTTTTATAACCTCGTCAATACTATCGTTAGTTCCAATTATAGTATGACCATAATTATTAATTAAACTCGAAAGATGTTCCTGCAATTCATCGGAATACTCTCTTAATTTACCATGATATTTTATTAATGCTTTACCGAGTTCTTTACTTATCTTTATTTGGTTTCTTAAAATTTTTATAAATAAATCTTTGTCATATATGCCCAGTAATTCTAAAACTAATTTCAAGTCAATTGCAAACAGTGCTTTCAGTTCTGAATGACTTATATTAAGTATATCTGGAATTATCTCATGTCGAAAATATTCCGGCATGAAAGTGTTATAATCAGGAAACTGCTTAATGCTACTTTTAAGAAACATCTATGCCTCCTTTTGTTGTGTTTAAGATACTTATAATTTTATTGTTTAAATTTTTGAATATAATGTGCTGTTCTAATGCGTATACATCATGTAAATCTTTGTCAAGGAATTTTAAAGTCCAAGGTGGAAATTGATATGAGATAATTTCATTTATATCACGCCGTAAAAGATAAGGGTTATTTATGCTATGAAAAATACTGTATAAATCACCCTGCTTATATTCTATCCTACCATCCGGATAAAATAAAATATTAATATCACTATCATTAAATTTTTCAGAGAAGGAAATAATAGAGCTTATTATCTTTTTATCAAAG
>JBEKWK010000029.1:0-13612 GCA_049513175.1 FCB group bacterium | reverse complement strand
GTTTTTTTGTTTGACAATTATGTATTATTTTGAACATTCAATATAGGAAGAATTGAAATTTAGTTTTCGGAAATGGCATATAAAGATTACTATAAGATACTCGGTCTTGAAAGAACCGCAACGGCAGATGATATAAAGAAGGCATTTCATAACCTGGTGAAGAAATACCACCCCGACAGGTGTGCTAAAACACCCGTAAATGAAAAAAAATACAGCGATATAGTCGAGGCATACAAAATCCTCGGCAACCTCGATAACCGCCTGCAATACAGCATTATACTCAATAAAGATTTAATTAATAAAAAACTGCTTCACAAGAAAATCAAAATCAACGATTACGAGCCACGATTCAGGGAAAAGAGGATTAAAAGGATAAAGGTGGAGCTATAGATTTAACATCAATGAAATTTTTTATTTGCTTATTTAATTGGTTTATCCTTTGTAATTGTAATTGAATTCCTTAATTTTGGGATGAATTAAATTTATTATCTAATTATGGAAAAACAAAAAGTATATATTGAAACCAGTGTTATTAGTTATCTAACTTCAAAACCCAGTAGAGACCTGATTATTGCAGGTCATCAGAAATTGACATTAGATTGGTGGAAAAAATCTAAAATAAAATTTGATTGTTATATTTCTCAATTTGTGTTAGATGAGATTGCAAAAGGTGATAGAATCGCTTCCTCAGAAAGATTATCAATAACAAAAAATATCCCTTTATTAGAATACACTGAAGAAATAGATAAATTAGCAATACAATATGTTAAGTTATTAAATATACCTGAAAAATCAAGAACAGATGCCTTTCATTTAGCAATTGCTGTTTGGTTTGAAATTGATTATCTTCTTTCCTGGAATTGTAAACATATAGCTAATGCTGTAGTAAATTATAAATTGAGAGAATATAATAAAACAAACTCACTTTTCGTTCCTATATTATGTACACCAACTGAACTTTTAGAGGTATAAAATGTGGAAAGATAAAATTGTCGAACAAGTCAGAAAAACTAGGGAAAAGATTTTTTCCGAATTTGGCTATGATATGAAAAAATATTCGCAGTATATTATTGAATCTCAAAAGAAAGAGTCTAAAAGATTAATTTCTAAAAAAGAGATGAATGTTTTAGTTAAGTAGTAAACATTTCCTCATCTTGCTACTTAGCTCTTCCTTTATAATCAAAACTTTCAATATCACAGTATAAGAAAAAGATTATTTTTCTGAATTCTAAAAATTTCTTTAAATTTCATGTAACTTTTTCCGGTTTGAATTGTTATTGCTTAATAAAAGTGTGCAATTATTATCGAATAATATAAAATATATATAAATTGGTTTCTAATCGGATGATAACAGGTCATCTGATAAATAAGAAGTTAAATTAGAATAATAAATTTTATAATTTATTCGGTGTTCCAAATGAAAAAATTAATCCTAATTTTGATTCTTGCATTAATGCAAACCGCATCAGCACAGTGGGAAGAGTGTTACAATGGACTACCTAACCCCCATATTTTTACAATAGCCATGGATGAAAATTACATAATATTAAATTTAATGAATCAATTGGATGGGTATGTCTATTTTTCTTCAGACAATGGAAAAACCTGGATGTCAAAAAAATTAACATTATCATCTTCTGATTATGGTGATTTTAGAATTTATACTTTGAATGTATTTAATAATAAAATTTTTGTGGGTACATCAAACGGGTTATTTATTTCTTCAGATAAAGGTAATACCTGGATTACTAATCCAAATGGCTTAATTGGTTTAGTTTATTCAATAGCAATTTCCGGTAATAATATTTATGCAGCAACAACAGATTTTATTTATGAATCAACGGATAGTGGTTTAAACTGGACAGAAAAAACAGATAAACTTTATTCTCTTTATATAAATTCATTGGCAATTTCTAATAATTTATTTTATGTTGGTACTGAAAATGGTTTTTTTATTTCCTCAGACAGTTGTAATTCTTGGACAAAAAAAAGCAATGGTTTACCAAGTTCTGAAATAAATAATATAGTAATAAAAGGAAATTACATTTTTACAGGAATAAAAGATAAAGGAATCTATGCATCTTCAGATAACGGTGATAATTGGACTCCCGTTAATAATGGGTTGACAAATCTTTATATTAATTCAATAGTTATTTCTGAGGATAATATTTTCGTAGGAACCAGTAATGGCATATTCCTATCAACGGATAATGGCAATAGCTGGAACCCAAAAAACAACGGCTTAAAATCTAATGATTTCGGGTATATTTATATTAATGCAATTATGATTTCAGGCAATAATATTTATGCAGCTACAAATTCAGGTATCTGCATATCTTCGGATGGGGGTGAAAATTGGATTTCTCAATACCATGAACATCCCGGAGATAGAGTTTATTCAATTTTTAATTATAAAAATAGTATTTATGTAGGTACATATGATGGATTATTTTTATCAAATGATATTGGAAATAATTGGATTCGTATAGATAGTAATTATAAAGATTTAATTCCATTAGCTGTTTCCGAAAATATGATACTCGCTTCTAATAAAGGAATATTATGTATTTCAACTGATGCCGGTACAAGTTGGACAGAGAAAAATAATGGATTAGAAAATTTATCTATAAGTCATTATGCAATATCAGGAAATAAAATTTTTGCAGTAACTAACAATGGAATATATTGCTTAACGTATAATGACGAAAAATGGAAATTTAAATCTAAAACGTCGCAATTTACAAATGTATATTCATTTATTGCCTATAATAATGTACTTTATGCAGGAACCAATAGCTGTTTCTTTATTTCATCGGATAATGGTGATACCTGGGTCGAAAAGAATAAAGGTTTAGACAATGGATATATGGATTATATGGTTTATTCTATTTTAGTTTCGGGAAATACTATTTTTGCAGGTACAGAAAGAGGCGGCTTATTTTATTCTACTGATAAAGGTGATAGCTGGTATCGGAAATATAACAAATCAGACGATAGTGTTTATGCACTTGCGAATTATAAAAATAATATATTTTTCGGTTCCTATGAAAATGGTATGTATTTATCTACTGATAACGGTTTTAGCTGGCGTCCAATTAATGAAGGATTATCCTGTATTAATATCCGTTCTTTGTCTATTGCAGGTAATTATATATATGCAGGTACCTGGGGCGGAGGTGTATTCAAGGCAAAACTTAGCGATTTTGGTATTACCGATGTTAAAGAAAATGAACAAAAATCCGTATTAGTGTGCTATCCTAATCCTGCAGGTAATTTTATTAATGTTTACTCTTCAGATTATTTTGGAAAAGAAATAGCAATTTATGATTTACTTGGTATAAAATTATTTACAATTCCTGCCATAAGAATGAATTCACATTTGGATATTTCATCGTTTACAAAGGGAGTTTATTTAATAAAAATAGGAGATAAAACAAATATGTTTGTTAAGGAATAAAATAACAATAGGCTATAACATAAAATCATATTAATCATATCTATTCGTCAGAAAGATTGTTTTTTACATTTTTTATTTATAAAATGATTTTTTATGACCAATAAATCAAGCCTGAAAAACTTTCTATATGAAAATAGATATTTTCTTATACCTTATGCCATATTTTTATTAACAGGAATTTATTTCTGCTTTGTTGAACCGAAAGGAGCAGTGTCACTCTGGCTAAATGACTTTAACACTCCATTTCTTGATAATCTGTTTTATTTAGCAACATATCTTGGAGACGGGATATTTTTTATCATAATAATACTATTTTTCTTATTTATACGATTCAGGTACAGCCTGTATGGAGTTATCTCTTATGCTTCAAGCGGTATCGCCGCACAGATATTAAAATATATCTTCAATACACCTAGACCAAAAGCTTATTTTGACAAAAGCCTGCTTTTGCACTATGTACCCGGTGTATCGGTATATATCTCACACAGTTTCCCGTCGGGTCATTCGGCATCAGCATTCGCACTTTTTCTCTTTTTTGCTGCAATAACTAAAAAAAAGCCATTAGGACTCATCTATTTTGGTTTGGCATTGTTTATTGCATTTTCTCGTGTTTACCTGCTACAACATTTTTTTATTGATATATACTTCGGTTCGCTTTTAGGAGTTATTGGTACAATCCTGACATTTCTGATTTGCAACAGGTCAAATAAGCTGAATAAAGCTCATTGGATTGATAGTTCGTTGATAAAATTATTTAAGAAATGAAAAATTTAGTATTAAATGTCCTTTGTTGAATATTCATTTATAAATCTTCAAGTTGATATAATTCTTCTAATGTAATACCAGCTTGTTTCAAAATATTTTTTAAAGTACCAATAGCAATTTCTTTATGATTTGGAATGGTAAGTCGTCGAAATGGATAATTTGAATTTCTCAGGATAAAATGGCTACCAGTCTGATGGTCAATAAAATATCCAATTAAACTAAAAATTTTACAAAGCTCTTTGCCTGAATAAACCCTTGTTTTACTCAAAGTACAACTTCCAAATATTCTTCAGTTATAGGAGGGGGTACAGCTTCATTATGCTTTTGCAAGCTGAAAAGATAACCTTCCATTGCATCCTTAATGTTTGCTAGTGCTTCCTGACGGGAATTTCCCTGTGATATGCATCCCGGTAATGTGGGACATTCTGCAACATAAATCCCGTTTTCATCTTGTTCTATAAATATTCTATATTTCATAATTTATCCTTTTCATTTTTCGTAAATCCACGTATAATTTTAGTTTCTATTGTTATTTTGTACGTTTCTATAATAGTAACCTGCTACAAATATTAAGATGGGAATGTCATTAAATCGGACTAACCGCTACTTCCGTTAAAAATTTTTTAACTTTATTTTCGCTTACTTCGCCTGTAACAAATTCTACCTTTTCTTCATAGTCAATATCTTTGAAATAAGAAAGTTGTTCTCTGAAAAGTTTTTCATTGAAAAATTCCTTGAAGAGGCTATTGGCTCTTGCTGTAATGTCTTTAAATGAAAAATGATTCTTCAAAATGAAATATAAATCAACATAATCTTTCCATTTTGCCCTGCCTCCAAGAGCAAATGCTTTCATAGCGGACAAATCAAGCAATGATGGAATTTTAATAATATTATCAAAATCCAGGGTAGGTTCTATTTTATGTTCGAATGTAAAAAAGGTTATTTTTACATTATTTACAACAATATGCAATTGCTCGAAATCCTCGAATAATATTTCCGAAATACTGAATTTAGTTTTTTCGATGAGGTTTTTAATGTTTTTTCTTTTGATTTTACCTGATGTAAACAAATCGAAATCAATGCTTCTCCTATGCCCAATATGCAGGGCTATTGCCGTTCCACCTACTAAATAAAATTCCTTAGCAAAATTTTTTAATAAAGGTAGTAGTTCAATCTGTTCTTTTGTTAATATTTCCTGATGCATGTTTTTGAAAATATAAATTGAAAAAATTTCGTGTTCTTGGATGATAATTCACTCTTTTCTTATCCGGAGCCGTCTGTTTATAGAAGATTTCAGCTATCCTGTCTATGCCAAGCAATTTAAATAGTTTTCTCAGGTCATCCATGTTACCATAACTAAGAATTTGCTGTACTAAAAATTCCTCGCTGATATTCTCCTTTTCATCCTCTTTAATCCACCAAAAGAGGTAGCTCTTCTCCTTTATGAATGATTTTATTTCAAGTGAATTAATTTTGCTTTCTTTTAAAGAATTATCGTTTTGTTCTTCATTTTTATCTTTTATTTTCCAGGCTTTTTTCCTAAGCTCTTTAGCATCAATATCTCTATGCTTCCAAATGTCTGACAATAAAAGGAAGTTTTCCTTATCCATTTTTTCTTTTTTCTTTTTTTCTATTTTCATTTCTGTATCTGAAACACCTTAATCATATTTTCGGGCATTACGCTTTTCGCGGATAAGCCTCCTACAAAGACGATATAGTCCCCTTTTTTGATAAAATCAATATTTTTAATTAACCAGTAGAACATTTTTTTCAAATCTTTCTTTGGAAGATACAATTGCTGACTGTAGCTTCTTTTGCAATATTCTCTTTGGTGGCAATACTGTTAAATATTCAGCCACATGAATACCTGTTTTGTCCAATTCCAGAAGTTCAATTTGTTCTGTTTTTTTCCCTGTACATAGAATTATTCCTAATGGAACCTCTTCATCTGATTGCTTTTCATATTTGTCCAGCCATCTCAAGTATAATTCCATTTGACCTTTATATTCCGCTTTGAAATTGCCGATTTTCAAGTCAATTACTATTAATTTCCTAAGCTTTCTATTATAAAAAAGTAAATCAATATAAAAGTCTTCATTATCAATAGTAATTCTCTTTTGCCTTTCGATGAATGTAAACCCTGCACCAAGTTCCAATATAAATAATTCAATTTCTCTTAGGATAGCATCTTCCAAATCTTTTTCGATATAATGGTCTTTGAGTCCTAAAAAATCAAGAAAATACGGGTCCTTTAAAATTATATCAGGAGAGACCTTCTCACTTTCTCTAATTTTTTTAATTTCTATCTCGATTAATTCTTTGGGTTTTTTCGAAAGTGCAGTCCTTTCATACAACATTGAATTTATTCTTTCCCGTAATGTTCTTACACTCCACCGTTCAATCCGGCACATTTCGGTATAGAATTGTTGTTGAAGAGGGTCTGTCAGATATATTATTTCTTTAAAATGAGACCAGCTTAATTGTCTCGACAGTGTAGAGACAATTTCTTTATCCTGAAGAACCTGGGCAAATTTTATCATATGTCTTAAATTTTTTACTGAATATCCTTTGCCATATTCCAAAACCAATTGTCTCGACAGTGTAGAGATAATTTTTTTACCGTACTCAGCGCGACTATTTTTAAGTGTTTCCGATAATATTCTTTTACCAATTTGCCAATATAATAATGTGATTTCAAAATTTACTGCAGCCGCAACCTTCAACCGTGCTTCATATATTAAATTCCGTATTTCCCGAAGGAAATCCTCGTTTATGGTATCAAAATCCTTTATAATTATCTCTGTTCTCATTTCTTATATTTAACATTATAATTTATCATTCTCTTTTACACAAATCACCAGATTTTGATATTAGTGTTAATTAGTTTTACCTTAATTCTTCTTTGCTATTTTCATGTCTGTATCTGAAACACCTTAATCATATTTTCGGGCATTACGCTTTTTGCGGATAAGCCTCCTACAAAGACGATGTAATCCCCTTTTTTGATAAAATCGAGATTTTTCAGAATATCGCCGAGTTTTTCAAAAATATCTTCCGGGGATAAATCCTGTGGTATAAGAATCCCTTGTGTACCCCATACAAAAGAGTTTAAGCGGCGTTGTGTATGCTCTGTGAATGTTAACGCTACTATTGGCTTACCGGGGCGGTATTTTGCTATGTTTTTTGCGGTATAGCCGGAACTTGTCATCGGTACTATAGCCGCAGCATGTATCTGCTCTGCAATTACGCATGAAGCCCTGCCAAGTGCATCCGAAATTTCATCCAATTCTTCAGGAATAACGGATAGTCTCGATGTAGAGCTGTATTTCTCCTCAATTACCCTGATTATTCTATCCATATACCCTACAGCATCGAATGGATATTTCCCTGTGCTGGTCTCACCGCTGAGCATTACACAGTCACCACCATCGAGAACGGCATTTGCCACATCACTCGCCTCAGCCCTTGTGGGACGGGGATTTTCAATCATTGATTCAAGCATTTGTGTTGCAATTATTACAGGCTTACCATGGAAGTTGCATTTTTTAATAATTTCCTTCTGAAGCACCGGAACCTGCTCTGCAGGCATTTCCAGACCTAAATCACCACGGGCTACCATAATTGCATCCGATTCCATTATAATATCTTCAATATCCTCATATCCCTCGTATCTCTCTATCTTAGCTATAACAGGTATAGCCCTCCCGAATATTTTCATAGCAGTTTTTAACTCTAAAACATCTCTTTCCGAGCGGACAAAGGATAATCCTACAGCGTCCACTCCTGCCGCCAAGCCGAATTTCAAATCGTCGTAATCCTTCTCGCTAAGGGAAGGTGCCTTGCTTGAGGCTCCGGGTGTTATAATACCTTTGTTATTTTTTAAGATTCCGCCTTTTACGACTTTAGTATAAATATCATTCTTCTGTACTTTTTCAACTGATAGAATAATATAGCCGTCATCGAGAAGTATCGTATTCCCCGCTTTGACCTCCTGTACGAGGTTTTTATATGATGTTGAAACTCTTTCGGAATTACCTTCACCGATTTCATCTATTGTAATAATAAAATCTGCCCCGTCTTCGAGTGGCACTTCCCCGTTTATTACTTTACCCGTTCGGATTTTCGGTCCTTGTAAATCCATTAATATTGCAATAGGTCTGCCTGTGCGTTTAGAAGCTTCGCGAATATCTTCTATATTTTGCTGATGTTCCTCGTGTGTTCCGTGTGAAAAGTTCAGTCTTGCGGCGTCCATCCCTGTTTTTATTAGCCTGACAAGATTATCAACCCCTTTTGTGGAAGGTCCAATCGTACAGATTATTTTTGTTTTCCGGAGTGTCATAAATTTTTATAATTTCCTGTTTATTACAAAATTAGAGAAATTGATAAGTGCATTTTTAGCAGGGGAATCTTCAAATTGAGCAAGCAGTTTGATGGCATTATTGCTGTATTCACCGGCTTTTTCCCTGGCATATTCTATGCCTTTGTACTCGATAGCAAAATCAATAATGGAATTAATATCTTTTTTTGTCAATTTATTATCCCGGATAATATTTATTATTTCTCTTGACTTTTTGCGTGGAGCCTTAGTAAAAGCATAAATCAGCGGCAGAGTTAGCTTTTTCTCTTTTAAATCATTTCCTACAGGCTTCCCGATTGTCCTGCTTTTTGAAGTGTAATCAAAAATATCATCCTGAATCTGAAAAGCAATACCAATATTTTCGCCAAATTCTCTCATTATTAATTGAGTTTCAGTATTTTCAGTTACGCTTATAGCCCCTATTTCACAGCATGCAGCCATTAAGGAGGCTGTTTTACCCGAAATAATCTTGAAATAGGTAAGTTCATCAATATCTATTTCCTTGCTTTTTTGTGTCTGTAATAACTCACCTTCGCTCATTCTCCTTACAGCATGCGATGTAGCCCGAAGAAAATTAAATTCGCTTTTGTCAATTGCGGCAAGCAAGCCTTTTGCCAAAAGAAAATCACCGATAAGAACAGCTACTTTGTTTTTCCAGACAGCGTTAATTGTCGGTATTCCACGGCGTTCCAAAGATTCGTCAACCACGTCGTCATGAACAAGAGTTGCAGTATGCAGAAGCTCTACCATTGCCGCTCCGGCAAAAGTCCTTTCGTTAACACCTCCGCATAACTCAGCAGAAAGAAATACAATAGTTGGCCTGAGCCGCTTACCCCGCTTTCTTGTAATATACTGAATTATCAGATTCAGCAATGCGACATCGGATTTCATCAGATTCTTGAAATAGCTGTCGAATTGCTTCAACTGCCCTGCTACCGGATTTGTTATTTCTTTTGTAGTCATTAAACGCAGTAAAATTATTGATAATTTTTCTTTTCTTTTAACTTAGCAATATACAAATTAAATATTTATTAAAAACAAAAAATTTATTTTTTGAAAAAATATTTATTCTTACTATGCGGATTGAAACTTCTTTTGTGCCATTTTCGAAATCAATATGCTTATTTCATAGAGAATAAACAAAGGCGTAGCAAATATTAACTGGCTTATCGGGTCAGGTGTCGGCGTAATCACTGCAGCAACTATTAATATAACAATTATCGAATGTCGTCTGTATTTCCTTAGAAATGTAGGTTTAAGTATGCCAAACCGGGACAATACATAAGAAATCATCGGCATCTCGAACACAAGACCTGTAGCCAAAAGCATTGTCGTTAAAAAGCTGAAATATTCGTTTATGTCAATAATATTTTTGATTTTTTCAGTACCGAAATATGCCGCAAAAGCGAGCATCGAAGGGATCATCACGAAATATGAAAATGCAATTCCGGACAGGAAGCAAAGTGATGTAAAAAACGTGATTTTACCTACCCATGCGCGTTCTTTATGATAAAGCCCAGGAGAGATAAATTTCCATAATTGATAAAGTATGTACGGAAATGCAATAATAATACCTGCAACGAGAATTACCTTAAAATACAGGAAGGGCTGTCCGAAGGGACGCAGGTTCTGGAGATTCAGCTTAGCCATTGTCGCAGGACTCAATAATATCCAATCCATAATTCTGGTTATAAAAATACCGGAAATAATACATCCAGCCACAATACCCAGAATTGCATAAATCAAGCGTTTCCTCAACTCTTCCAGGTGGTCAAAAAATCCCATCTCAGATTGAGTCTCTTTCTCGCTTTCCGTCTCTTTTTCCTTCTCTTTTTCTTCAGCCATTATACTTTGTATTGAATTATTAAATTTGCTTTTCCGAGTTCCAAAATTTCAAAAACTTAAATATAATTCTTTTCAGTTGAAATAAAAAATTAAATGAAGAAAGTATTCTTTTAGTGCAAAGTAACTGAATTGGTGGAAAGCGCATGAAATTATCACATTTGTCATTCCAACGAAAGTTGGAATCTATAAATCCCATGAATACTGGATTAACTTCGTTCAACATGTTACTTCGCTACGCTCAGAATGACTGTGGTTTTTCTTACAATCAACAACTAACAACTAAATCCAGCATTCAGAACTCAGAATTACTTCCTGTAAAAGCTTCTCAGCCAGACAAGCCATTTGTCTTTGTCAGTGCCGTAATCGCCGTCACTGAACCGGCGAAGGAAATCAATTGCCAATTTCGGGTACATAGGTATATCCGAGTTCAGCATGTCCTCGAGAGTGGGCATCTTCTTTGTAAAAAGGTCTGTCCTGCGGTATTTCAAATATTCTGATTTTTCAGAGCAGTTTATTAATTTAATGATGGTTTTTACATCGCCGGGATTGGGGTAATTCAGCAATACATGAAGCAAATCAACATGAGATGTAACATCAAATTGATTCTTCTTACTCTCGGAGCATCGAGAATTTATATAACAATTTACAACATTAACCGGATAGGACATTAAATCATAATCAAGCATAGATTCCAGAACGCATTCCATAATATCCTCGTCATCGAGCCAATTCATCATCACTAATACCGCCGCTTCACGTAGTTTCCTGTCTTTGGAATATTTCAAAATCTGTTTTACCTGTTGCTGGTCGAAATTATGAAGACTGCTCAGAGTTTTTAGCATGTAGAGTATTTTATCTATCTCAAGTGAATCATCTCCCTGGCTATTATATTTTTCCACCTTTTCTTTTATATAATTAGAGTCATTTTGAAGATAATCAAAGAAATACATAGGTAGGAGTTGTAGTTCTATACTAATTAAATCTTCTTTTGCTGAGTCAAGACTTAATAATTTTTCCCATTCTACAGGGGCAGGAATATTTTTTAACTTATTTTTTGGTACCGAAAACTTTGATTTTGGTATATCTCTTAATGAGATGAGCAAATAAAAGTCATCTTTATTGCTGTCATTAGGAAATATGGAAACAAATGGAGTTTTGAACCTGAAATCTCTTTTCAGAACAGACATACAGGCGGCTTTCAAACCCTGACCGGGAAACATTTTCTCCATTTTTTTTGTAAAAGCTTCTTTTGCTTTCTTATTTATCCCCCATACCTCGATTTTTTTGTACTCTTCCTTCCTTTGCGAAAAGGCTGGCTGAATCAGCAAAAACGAAAGCAATATTAATATTATACAGTATTTCATTGAACTTTAAATAATATAATAATCATAATAATATCTCATTTTCCAATGCAAAAAGCAAGCCATTTCTTAAAATAGTTAACAGTTTGGAATTAGCAGTTAGTAGTTTTTTTACTGGGGATGTATAATAAGTTAAATCTTACATGTCAATTATTCTGAGCGAAGCGAATAATCCAGAGTGGAAGCGGTTTATGAATTAACTTCGTTCAACATGTTATTCACTTCATTCCGTTTCGTTCAGAATAACACTTATAAGACAGCCCTTTAGCATTTTTACTGACTTCATGGAAAACATATTTGTAAATAAGAATAAAAAGCATTATTTTAATATATTATTTCATTCATAATAGAAAATTTTATTTTTTAAAAAACTGAGAACTGACAACTGTAAACTGATGAAAAGGAGTAAATGTGCAATTAACAATAGAACATGAGCCGGTATTCACAACACTCAAAGTCATACTTGAAAAAGGCGAATCCTTCAAAGCCGAAGCAGGTGCGATGATTTCCATGTCCCCGACTATTACCCTGGAAGCAACGTCATCCGGTAAAGGTATTTTCGGCACTATTAAAGCCGCTGTAGGAGGAGAATCAATCTTTGCCATATTATTCACTGCCGAAGCCGGTGCAGGGGAAGTTATATTAGGTCCAGCCTCTCCCGGTGATATAATGCAAATGCAGTTATCAAATCAAACCATATTCGCCCAGGCTGGAGCTTATCTTGCAGGCAGTCCCGAACTTACATTATCAACTCAAGGCTCGGCAAAGGCTCTGCTTTCAGGTGAAGGATTGTTCCTTTCTAAAATTTCGGGTACAGGAGTATTATTCCTCAATTCTTATGGTTCTATTTATCAGAAACAGCTTGGCTCCGGGGAAACATATATCGTTGACACAGGACATATCGTTGCTTTCGAGGAAACCGTAACATATAAAATCAAGAAAGCGGCAAAAGGCATTTTCTCATCCTTAGCTTCCGGAGAAGGGCTTGTCTGCGAATATTCCGGTCCCGGAAAAATATGGGTGCAGACGAGAAACATTTCGGCATTAGCAAAGCTACTGCAGCCGTATCTGCCGAAAGGTTCATAGAATTATTTTTCCTACCGTCAGGTGTTCCCACTTGACGGAACAATTAGGAAATATTGAAATATTGATGTATATTCGTAATCGTTCTTAATAATTCTGAAAGTTAATATTAACTAAGGAAAAAAGAAATGAAAAAATTAGTCCTCTTTCTTTTATTGAGCCTATCGCAAGTAGCCTATTCGCAGTGGGAAAGAAGTAATGGAATCTACGGTAATACAATTTCAGCTTTAGCAATAAAGGATAATATTGTTTTTGTTGGCACAGACAGTGGTGTAGTATTTTCATCTACAAATTACGGTAATAGCTGGATTTTAAAAAATAGGGGACTGACTGCAAAGTATATAGAATGTTTATCAATAAATGATAATATTATTTATTCAGGTACCGAAAAAGGATTGTTTTTATCCACTGATAATGGAGACAACTGGATTTTAAAAGATTCAGGTATGAAAAATAAAGGCGTACATTGTATAACTTTCGATGGAAATAATATATTTGTTGGAAGCGGAGCAAGTGTTTTCTTATCAACTGATAACGGTAATAATTGGACAGAAAAAAATAAAGGATTAATTTATTGTTACGAAATAAATTGTATTGCTACAAATGGAAACATTATAATTGTTGGTACTTATGGTGATGCAATATTTGTATCAACAAATAATGGTGATAGCTGGTCTCCAAAATATTCTGGACTTACAAGTGATAATATTACTTGTTTGGCAATTAAAGGCACCACAATTTTCG
>JBEKWK010000028.1:0-13681 GCA_049513175.1 FCB group bacterium | reverse complement strand
TATTAGACACTGCATGGAAAATTTCTATATCAATTAATTTTGCGCCTCAAAGCACAGGTATATTTTCTGATTCATTAATTATTATATCAAATAATCCATGCCCAAGAAAATGGGCAATCCCCATAAACGGCATGAGCAATGCTGAATCAATAGTCTCACTTCCCGATACATCGGCAATAATCGGCTTAAAAGATTTTTGTGTGCCATTAAGATTGAAATTGAATTGCAGGGAAATAACATCAGCTACACCTATGCCCTATATTGCAACTATTTATTTTAATGCAGATATCTTTTATGCGACAAGTATCACTAACGGTACTCTGGAAGTAAACAATATTTCAAATAATATTCAAACTATAAAAATAAGGGATGATAATTATATTTTGCAGAGCAATGACACGATATTAACTGAAATCTGCGGAATGATTTTATTAGGCTCTGCATACAGCACCACACTGACAATATCTGATTTTTCATTTCAGGATACATTGGTTTCAGTAGTTAAAAAGAACGGCAGTATAAATGTAACAGGGATTTGCCAGCCTGATTTAAGAAGAATTACATTTGGTCCCTTGTTAACAATGTCCCTAAGCCCAAACCCGGTTACCGATGTTTTGAATATTGATATTGAAAATGTGGAAAAAGGTAACTACACTTTGAAAATTTTTGATGTACTTGGTACGACATTATTCTCAAATAATTTTTCTATATATGATGAAACTGTAAAGAATAAAATTATAACTTTAAATACAAATGCATTTGCTCAAGGAATATATATTCTTACTCTTCAGACACCAATGAGATATTTAACTGCTAAATTTATGATTTTGAGATAAGATATTTTCTGAATATTATTATTTTATATTTGCTTTGACTTTCAGAAATTTTCTTTTGCCGACTTTAAATAATCTTTCTTTTGATAAATCAATCATAGTTTTGTAATCTGAAATCCTCTCTCCGTCAACGGAAACGCCGCCCTGCTCTATTAATCTGCCTGCCTCTTTTTTTGATGGTGCAAGATTTGTCATAAGAAGAATATCTATAACAGGAAGTTCAGTATTATCTAATTCCAAAGACATTTCCTCAATCACATCCGGAAGTTCTTTATTTTTGAATATTCTTTCAAATTCTTCGAGAGCGGCAATAGCAGCTTGTTCATCGTGATAAAGCTCAACAATTTTCATAGCGGTTTTGACTTTTGCATCACGCGGATGAATAGTTTCATTTTTCAGACCTTCTTCCATTTGCCGGGAATCAGCTTCGGAAGCTTGAGAGCCATACCTGAAATAACTCGTGATTAAATTATCCGGAATTGACATAACCTTGCCGAACATTTCACGGGGAGTATCTGTGAATGCGATATAATTATTCAGGGATTTGCTCATTTTTTCAATGCCGTCTGTGCCTTCGAGTAAGGGCATAGTAAGAATACATTGTGGCTCCTTATTATAGGCACGTTGAACTTCCCGTCCGACAAGCAAATTAAATTTCTGGTCTGTGCCGCCAAGCTCCACATCGGAATCTATAGCCACCGAATCCATAGCTTGTGCTAAAGGATAAAGCAATTCATGTATGCTGATTGGTGTACCGGATTTGTACCTTTTGCTGAAATCGTCGCGTTCTAAAATTTGGGCTACTGTATAATGTGCGGCAAGTTCGATGACTTCTTTGAAATTCATTTTGAGAAGCCATTCGGAATTATATCGCACAATTAATCTTTCTTTTGATAAAACCTGCGTCGCCTGCTCGAGATAAGATTGCCCGTTTATTTTTGTTTCTTCGATTGTAAGCTGTGGTCTTGTGATTGACTTCCCTGTAGGGTCTCCTATCATTGCAGTAAAATCGCCAATTATTAAAACTGCGGTATGTCCCAAATCCTGGAACTGCCTCATTTTGTGAAGTACGACGGCATGTCCGATGTGCAGGTCGGGCTTGCTGGGGTCACAGCCAAGCTTGATGATTAATGGCTTATTATTTTTTATGGAACGTTCTATTTTACGGACTAATTCATCTTCGGGAATTATTTCAATTGCACCGGAGCGGATTAAATCCATTTGTTCTTTTAATGTTGGGAACATATTAACTCAATAATAATTATTAGAATCTCTTTAAATTGATTTAAAAACAAAAATAGTTAAATTAGAGGCAAAAACAATAGAATGAATTAACAGACGGTTATGTTATTAAGCTTTTGGTATGTCATGCTGAACGAAGTGAAGCATCCATTCTTACTAGATTAGGTTTATTTAATTTCTCTCAAAATGACAAACAAAAAATTCTTCTTTTTAGAATGTTCCACAACATTTAAATGAATAAAGATAGTAATAGATATAATAGTATATAAATTAATAACGATACAAATTATTCACTATATTTGACATTGGATAATACATGAATATTTAATAATTATTTTAGAAAATAAATCGAAGGTGGTTTATGAAAATGAGCATATTTATTCTATTGTTATTTATAACAATTTCATGTGCTACACCACAATCACATTACTTTTTAAAGTCAGATTGCCAGCTAATTTCTTCTGCTGATTTTTTCAATCAAATAAAAACTCGATTAATAAAAGAGAAATTTAAAATAAAAGAATTTGATTCTGTAAATGGATATTTGAAAGCTGAAACAATGCCTTTAGAAACAAACCAATACTTAGCAGGCATCCATAGTCCTTATTTAGGTTCTAATTATACAACATTTACTGAAGGCTATACTCTGGTACAAAAAAATATATTGATTTGGGAAATCCATATTAATAATAAAAAAGTAATTGGCGAAGCAAAGGAACTTGAATTAAAAAATATTTCTAATATGTTTGTTATAGATACAATCACAAATTATATTAACGAAAATACACTATCTGTAGCGGATATTTGGTACTGGGATATCAAAAAAGGAATAGAAGAAATTTGCGGGAATAAAATAATTATAGAAAAAGAATTAGTTAAAACTGTGCCAAAACCAAAGAAACCTTTTGGGGAACGGTTATATTAATCGCCCAAATCATATTAAACTAATTTACAATTTTGCATCAATTTGTAATCTAATACTGCGTGTGGGTGCGAGGTTGCCGACCATTTTAATATAATAATAATTCAAAAGATTATTTACGTTTAAAGTTAATGTAATCGGTGATGAGGTAAGCTGAGGTAAGATTTTCTCTAATTTTAAAATGAAGCGTGCATCCACAACATGAACAGTAACGCGGGCTTCTGCATCATTTATATAAAAATCCAGTCGGGTATCAACATTATCCGCATTAGACAGGTACCTGTAATCTGCCTGAAGCTCGATAAAATCAAAAGGAATAAATAATCTTGAATACCACATAACCCTTGAACGGTATTTCAAATAACTGTTATCGGCTAAATCGCGCGGATTCATTAGTGTCAGTGAAGTTTCCAAACCGACCATACTCAATACCATTGTACGCAAATCACACTCCAGACCTTGTATTCTTGCTCTTGTAATATTGAGAAATTTAATGGTTCCCGTTGAATCAAATTCCGGTTCTATTAAATCAAAAAATTCATTTTGGAAATAAGATACATCTGTTTGAAACCGGCAGCCGAACATAGAAAATTCATAATTACCCCCTGCTTCATAAGACCAACTTATTTCAGGTGAAAGTTCAGGATTTGGTCTTATAGTTATCCCGCTAAAATTTATTGAGGCAAATTTTTCTGCAACGGTAGGTGCCCTGAATCCTTTACCCAGGGAAAATCTGAAAGTCGGACCGAAAGTAGAATTATAGGAAATTCCGAGTTTCGGAGAAATCTGTAAATTTTTATTTTCGTCCATTATTTTTTCATAATCCGCTCTTGCACCTGCAGTAATAGTGAGAGCATCAAATAAATTTAATTCGGTTTGTGCGAAAAGTGCGGCTATCTGCTGAGTTTTATCACCATATATATTTGCAATGACATCATTATACGTATAATTCAAACCGTAGGTCAGAAGTAATTTATCGAATAACTTATTATTCATCGAAATTTCTTCATAAAATGAGTTAGCTTTAGAATTTCGGTAATCGCTATTGCTCGTATCTACATTATTCCCAAAAAATGTTTTGAATAAACCGCTTCTTACCTGCATGAAATCACCGTTGTCAAGTATATATTTAAATTCACCCGATACGGTTAATTTTGTACCAAGAACACGGGTTTTCAGGCTCGTTCCTGTAGGCGGAAATGTGGCA
This sequence comes from FCB group bacterium, assembly GCA_049513175.1. Lineage (GTDB taxonomy): Bacteria > Bacteroidota > Ignavibacteria > Kapaibacteriales > UBA2268 > JBEKWK01. The sequence goes on along the minus strand of JBEKWK010000028.1, from coordinate 9,477 downwards.
CTGTCGAGGCTGTTCCAATATGCCAGTTCTGTTCTGTCCTCTGATGCAAAAGATGAAAGCAAAGTGAGAGAAGCTTTATCATTAATTGCATATTTCATTTTAGTAAATAGGTTCCATCTGAAAGAATCGTCAAATAATCTGTAGCTCTCATCCCGTTTTGTACCTCCTGAAAAAACGATTCCGAAGGCACCGAATTTTTGAGAAAAGCCAAGGTCAAAGCCACCCAAGCCGGAGTAGCCATCCTTCCATATCCATTGGTTATAAGTCGGCTTAGTATAAAATCCTGCATAGGCTCTTGCCCTGTATTCGGGAACATCTTTCGGGTCTTCGGTAATTAAATTGATTACTCCTCCTATTGCACCGGTACCGTATAATGCAGAACCTGCACCTTTGACAACTTCTATTCTTTCGAGATTAAACATTGGCAGTGCATCCCACTTAATATCAGCCTGGTCACCGGAAAGCAAAGGCATTCCATCCATAAGGAATGCTACTCTCGAACCCAATCCATAAGCAAAACCTGAAGAGCCTCTTATGCTGACCTGGTCGCCATTCAGGCTGACACCGGGAATATATTGAAGTGCATCGTCAAGACGCGTAACATTTTTTTCTTGTAAAGAACGGTAATCGAAAGTAGAAACGGAAATTGGTACATCCTGAACTGCCTGAACATGCTTATTGGCTGACACGACTACTTCACCTGTACGGAATGGTTGGCTTTTAAGTGGCACCTCAACAAAAATTGTATCATTGCCTTGAACATTAACTGAAATTTTTCCCGCTTCATATCCAACAAGAGAAACAAGAAGAAATTGTTTGCCTTTCGGAACATTATTAAGGATAAATTTCCCATTCGATTTTGCAATAGTTCCAAGGGCAGTCCCTTCTATTCTTATTGTGGCTCCGGGAATTATTTCTTTAGATTTATCATCTATAATTTTACCGGTAATAGTATTAGTACTCGCCGAATATGCGAGTGAGGTAAAGAAAATTGTGAATATTATAAGTAAGAAAAATTTCATGTTTATAATAAATTTGTATTAAGACTAATGAAACGGTTGAGGGGGCAGACTGTCAAAATCTACAATGATATTAATAAATACCGAATCACATTTATTTATAATTATAGATGATGGTTTTGTTCTGTCTCCTGTTATTGTATATAAACCGATTACTTTTTGTGCAGTTATAGTTGTTGAATCATATTGCAATGCAACTGCTATATATTTTAAGTCAACCGGAGTATCTTTAATTTCAAATGAAAACCCTGATGTATCTACTCTCAAAGGAAGAGATGTAAAATTAAAATATGCATTACCACTAGCAATCTCATCAAATATACTCGAATTGTCCTTGAATGGATAATTCTTAAAAGCAGCCACTCTTATATCATAGACAGAATCCTTGGGCCAAGCCGATTTACCACCTTTGTATGTAATCAATCCATTCAGATATGTTTTACATCCCGCAGGCGGAGGTGCCAGACCTTCGTTGCATGCAGATAGCCACACTAATAATGTCAGTAAAATAATATATATATTTCTTTTTAACATTTATTATTTAATATAAGTATGTCTATACTTTATTCAATTTGAATTCACATTTAATAAGTATTTTTTCTATAGCTAATTTGTTCCAAAGCAGGAGCTTTGTAACAAGAGCAAAATAGTATTTATATCAATGTCTGAAATGCCGCATTCCGGTAAAGACCATAGCAATATTATTTTCATCGGCTGCCGCAATCACTTCGCCGTCCCTTACTGAGCCGCCGGGCTGAATTACTGCCGTAGCACCTGCTTCTACTGCCTGAACAACACCGTCTGCGAACGGGAAATATGCATCCGAAGCAACGGTAGAGCCTTGCAAACTAAGTCCCATCATCTTTGCCTTTTCTACTGCTATTCTTGCTGAATCTACCCTTGACATCTGACCTGCACCTATTCCCAATGTTCTGTCATTAGAAGAAAAGACGATTGCATTTGATTTTACGTGCTTTGCTACTTTCCACCCAAACAGCAAAGAAGCCATTTCTTTTTCTGTAGGCTGACGCTTTGTAACCACTTTCAAAGCCGATTCATCAATAAGCATCGTATCTGTTTGCTGAGATAAAATACCACCGGCGACAGTTTTGAAATCATAAGATAATGATTTACTCAGTTCTTCAAAATTCATTTCAATTAGACGGCGGTCTTTCTTTTTTGTTAGAATTTCAAGAGCTTCTATTGAAAATTCAGGAGCGATTAAAACTTCGGTAAACAAGCTGTGAATAGTCTCTGCCGTTTCCTTATCGAGCAGACGATTCATAACAATTATACCGCCGTAGGGTGATACAGTATCAGTTGCAAAAGCCTTTTGATATGCTTCTTTTAAATTAGATGCAGTACCTACTCCGCATGGGTTCGTATGTTTAACAATACCAACAGTCGGCTCGGAAAATTCAAGAATTAATTTTGATGCACCGTCAATGTCAATAATATTATTATAAGAAAGTTCCTTTCCATGAAGCTGCCTGAAAGTTTTTCCGAAGTTACTATATAATAATGCTTTTTGATGTGGATTTTCACCGTATCGCAATAATTGCTGTAATTTCAGACTTAAAGTGAATTTTTCAGGTAATTCGGTATTATTATAATGTCTGAAATAATTTGATATTAAAGAATCATAATATGCAGTATGCGTGAAGACTTCTTCTGCAAGCTTAATTCTGAAATTTTCAGGAATAGCAAGATTATTCTCTCTTAAATAATTTAAGATGATTTCATAATTTTCCGGTTTTACAACAGGAGCAGTCCATAGATAATTTTTTGCGGCTGCACGAAGCATAGTGGGACCGCCAATATCAATATTTTCTATTATTTCTTCATGAGTAGCATTTGATTTTGAAACTGTTTCTTCAAAAGGATATAAATTTACAATAAGCAAATCAATAGATTCCAATCCTAAATCCAGAAGCTGTTTTAGATGTTCATCTTTATCGAGCTGTGCCAACAAACCTGCATGAACAGCCGGATGCAGCGTTTTCACACGACCATCTAATATCTCAGGGAAATTTGTCAGCTCTGATATATTTTTAACCGGAATGCCGGAATCCTTTAATAGCTTTGCAGTTCCCCCGGTAGAAAACATTTCTATATTTAATTTTGCCAGCTCTTTTGCAAATTCCACAATACCGGTTTTATCGGAAACAGAGATTAATGCTCTTTTAATTTTGTAAGAATCAGATGTCATATTTCATCTCCTTAATAAAATTTCTATATTAATTAATACTCAGCAATTCACATTTTTAGAATATAATAAAACAAAAATTGAAAACAAAAAACGCAATGCAGGAATTTGCATTGCGTATTTATAAAATTTAAGATAAAAAAAATTATTCCTGGTTAATTACCCATATTTTTAAAATAGTCGAGACTTCGGGATGAAGTTTGACCTTGACATCAAATACACCAAGAGATTTAATGGATTCATCAATAATGATATTTCTTTTATCTATCGTGAAGCCTCTTAATTCCATTTCATCGGAAATCATCTGGGAAGTGACAGACCCGTATAAGCGTCCTTCCTCACCGACTTTCATTGGTACGCTGATTTGCAATTCTGAAATATGAGTAGCAAGAAGTTCGGCGGCGGTTTTCTCAGTAGCTAATTTTTTAGCGTATTGCTTTTTTTCAACTTCGAGAGCTTTCATTGCCCCGGGTGTGGCAACATACGCAAATTGCCTTGGAATAAGATAATTCCTGGCATAACCATTTTTAACGGAAACAACTTCGCCCATGCTTCCTAATTTATCAACTTCCTGCCTTAATATTACTTTCATTTTAGTTCCTTATTTATAATCAATAGTAATTGATTTGAAAATTTTAACTTGTGACTAATAAATTTAATTCTCTGTCTTAACAGGTGGATCTTCTATATATTCCTGATTAAGCCAGGACTTTGTAGATTTTCTTACTTTGTCCTTATATTCACCTGTTCTTTCTTTATCGAATGGTTTGCCTGACAAAGCATCATGAACAGTGCCGCCTCTTTCAATTGCACGTTTCACTCTGAATTCACTTAATTTTTTAGGTAAAATCAAAGAAAGATGACGAAGAACAGTATCTTCCAATACCATAAATCTTTCTAATATCGGAATCGTACTGGCTGTAGCTTCGTACACAATATTGACATAATAGCCATTATATTTTTTATTTATAGGATATGCCAAACGTCTACGTCCCCACCTGTGAATTTCATTAATTTGGCCCCCATGATTTTCGATATATCCCGTTACTTTTGATATAACCGATTCTATATCCGCATCTTCGAGTGCAGCATTGACAATAAATGTCGTTTCATAATCACGACGTAAATTCATACCCTTCCTTTTTAAATTATTATAAGCATTATAAATATACTAACATGCAGATTTGCAATTATAGAACTACAAATTTATGCTTATTTTTAAAATTTTCCAAATTGTATTAAATATTAAATATTATTGCTTTAATTACTTAAGATTTTTTATTATTTTTTTAATAGAAATATAAATTTAAAAAAAATATATGTAAATTTGTATTCTATAATTACTTTTATAGAATTAGAAAAAAATAATGGTCTTGCACCATTGAGAAGTTTCACAATTATTAATTCGAGTGTATCTATATGAATTTTGAAGAACAAGCACCAAAACAGACATCAGAAAATAATTCTGACGAAGCTAAAAACAATGTTGAACTGATTCAGGAATCAGAATCGTTAACCGGGCAAACAGTAGAAGAACCGGTTTCAGAAGAAAAGGTCAAAGCAGAAACCCCTATTGAAGTAGTTCCTCTTGTAGAAGCTACAGTCAACGCACCAATAGAGGAAATCCCGGTTGATAATACCCCTGAAGTACAGGAACCTGTACTGGAACCTGCTGATGCAAAAGTAGAACAACAAGATGACACCGTTCATCAGGTTGAAGCTGTTACATCCACTGAACCGCCAACAGAGGCACTTGTATCTGCGATAACTGAACCGGCTATTATAGTCGCTGAAAAACCAATTAAAAATGAAGAAATTCAGGATAAAAATAAATCAACAGAAAGTAAACAGCTTAGTCCAAGACAAGAGCATTACGAGAAAATTTTTAAAGAAATCCAGCAATTTAAAGAAGAAGGTAAAACCTTTGAAGTAGAAGTAACAAGCAGAATACGAGGCGGCTTGAGAGTGAATTACAAAGATATTCCAATGTTTTTGCCTGCTTCTCATTTCCAATTAAAAAGAACTCCGACTGAACAGGAACTCCAGGAAGCAGCCGGGAAAAAATTAGAAGTGCTGGTTCATGAAGTGCAGGAATATGATGAAGGGAAAAAAGCAGTTATCGTCAGCAGGAAAAAAATACTCTTAGAAGAATTCTGGAATAAAATAAGTATCGGGGACATAGTTGAAGGTAAAGTGTCCTCTGTTGCAGGTTTCGGTATATTTGTAGATATTGGCGGCGTTGAAGGATTAGTGCATATTTCCCGCTTATCAAAAATTCATGTAGATGACCCTTCAAGACTATATAAAAAAGGTGATATACTTAATGTAGTTATTATCGAGATTGATAAAGAAAAAAACAGGATTGCTCTCAGTAGGAAAGAGCTTGAAGAATCCCCATGGAAAAATTCTGAGCAATTGTTTCCAATGGGCACACAACATAAAGGATTAGTCAGAAGATTAACAGATTTCGGTGCATATATAGAGCTAAAGCCCGGTGTTGACGGATTGCTACGGGCTTCGGAGCTTTCATGGACAAAAAGGATTAAACAACCTTCAGATATTCTTACAGTAGGTCAGGAATTACCGGTAGAAATACTTTCCATATCCGAAGAGAAGCAAACAGTTTCTTTAAGCTACAAAAATACTTTGCCAAATCCCTGGCAGCAGATGGCTGAAAGATTTCCTATCGGAAGTGAAATTCAGGGTACCGTAATGCAGGTTATGCCGCAAGGTGCAATAATAAGTATCTCCGAAGACGTAGACGGATTTATGCCAAGAAGCAAAATGAGAGGTGTTCTCAGGGGAAAAAAGATTCCCTACCAAAGTGGAGATAAGATTGACGTTGTAGTTGCCGACCTGAACGTTGAGGAAGAATCTTTGATTTTAGCACCGAAAGCTTCGGAAGAAACTAATTTAGCAAGTGAATCCCAAAGCGAAAGAAGTCAGCCTCAACATCATAACAAGGAAAATGCTAAACCAAAACCTACTCAAAATGGTTCTTTTTCTTTAGGCGATTTACTTTCTGAAAATGATAGAGACCAGTTGAACTCAATGTCAAAATAATATATCCGATTACAATATATTTGTACTAAAACCGATAATGAAATTCGTTATCGGTCTCTTTTTAAAAACAGCACAGTTGAATTTTAAAGGTGATTTCGAAATATTATCCGGCTAAAGAATATTGAGGTTACAAGTACTAAAATACAATTACACTCATTCTCTGAAAAAAATCCTATCATCAATAATTTTTTCAATAGGAAAAAGAAGATATTGCTTGATATTATTAATAACATGCTTATCCGCCATTCTTTTACAATTTAATGCCTATTCAAATACCTCTGATTCTATAAACATAAAATTGAATATGGAAAAGCAGGACAACATGACACCCATGCAGCAGTTGACAGGCGATACATTAAAATCAAATTTAAATAAAGATGATATAGGAATCAAACCCGGTTTTATCGGAAGAATGTATTCCACCCAACAAGACAGTGCCTATTACAAAGCTATAAAAACAAACCTCCCTTTTTCCGTAAGATTCAATAATGACCTGCTGGCATTCAGCGGACAATGGAGATTTCATAAGGCAATATTGGAAGGAAAACCCTGGAATATCGCCATGAAAAACACGCAGGTACCTGCTTCATATTATATCCCGACCGGACAGCAAATCGTAGCATACCAGTATAATTTAACACAATCGCAGTATGTGCATGGCGTTAATACTTTGAATCTGAACGGCGGTATAATAAGCGTTAATTCAATAGGAAAATTTTTAGGGCTGGTTGAAGATGTTTCCCCGGTTCTTAAATTCAAACTGGATTATCCCGAGGATGTTGATATAGTCATCTATTCGGTACAAGCGTCTATTGTCTCCACACTCTACCACGGAAGGCTTTTCCCGGGAAACTATAAATTTACATGGAACGGCAGAGATGATAAAGGCAAGCCTATGCCCTCCGGCGATTATGTCGCCGAAATTCAAATCGGCAAAGTAAAATACATCAGGAAAAGAATTAACATACCTTAAGCAGTATAAAGTTTGTAAAGTTCATAAAGTTCATAAAGTTTATAAAGTTCATAAAGTATAAAGTTGATCAAGTATATAAACTTTATGAGCACATCATTCTCTGCGTCCATTGCGAGCTTTGCGCGAAATTTTCTTTGTGCTTCTTTGTGTCTTAATTTTTGTGGTCTTTATGTTAAAATGCTTTTAAAATAGTTAGCAGTTGTCGAAAAAAAACGACATTCTGAACGAAGCGATTAACATGTTGAACGAAGTTAATCCAGTTTCTTTTTTCTTTCTTCATTCTTATTTGTTCTCTAACCGGGGGTTTTAAATTATTAATTTATTTTAATTATTCTTTTTTTACATCATTTTTTGAATATTATCCTAAAATTCCCTATCAACGCAATAGTCAACACGAAGCAGAAATATTAATCCCACCCTAATAAAAAATTATTTACTTTTATAAAATAATTTGAGACTTTTTTCCCAAATCTGTGTCATTTGTATATATAGATTGTACAAATTTGAAAAAACTTTTTTTCGTCTCGTTCCAAAGCTCCTGCTTTGGAACGTAAAGGTTACTAAGCGGGAGCTTAGTAACCAGATTTTAATTAAAAATATTTCAATTTTATAATTGGAAACTACAATGAAAAATTCCTTAACAAAACTGCTTATCATTTTAATAATATTAATTTGTGGAATCGGTTCAAGGCTTACTGCACAGTGGGAAAATAGTAATGGACCGTTTGGAGGATTTGTAACAACGATTGCAAATAACGGAAATAATATCTTTGCAGGTACTAATGGAAGCGGAATATTCCTATCTATAGATAATGGAGTTTCTTGGACGCCAAAAAATACTGGATTAACAGACTTATATATCATGTCGATATCAATAAGCGGAAATAATATCTTTGCAGGTGGTTGGTTCGGTGAAGTATATCTATCTACAGACAATGGGAACCATTGGACTGATAAACAAACTGGATTACGATCTGATTTATACGAAATTGAAGTAAGTGGAAATAATGTTTTTATTTGTGCAGGTGGAATAATTCGATCAACAGATAATGGAAATAGTTGGACAGATACAAAATTATATTCTGATGTACGGTCAATATCAATCAGTGAAAATAATATATATGCCGGTACTACTGAAGGAATATTCCTCTCGACAGACAATGGGAATAACTGGAAAAATGTTGGACTAACAGATAAAGAAGTTCTGGCAATATCAATAAACGGAAATAATATTTATGCGGGTACTTGGGGTTATGGAATTTTTCTATCAACTGATAATGGGAACACTTGGAGTCAAAAAAAAGAAGGATTAACATACGGAGATATACGTTCAATTTCAATTAGCGGGAATAATATTTTTGTAGGTACTAATGGTAGAGGAATATTCCTATCCACAGATAATGGGGATACCTGGAGTCCTAAAAATTCAGGATTAATGGATATGTCTGTTTATTCATTACTAATAAGTGGAAATAATATTTTTGCTGGTACTCAGTATGTCGGAATATTTTCATCGACAGATAATGGAAACAATTGGATTACTAAAAATAATGGAATAACTGATTTATGGGTAACGTCATTTTCCATAAGCGGAAATAATATTTTTGTTGGTACTGGTGAAGGGATTTTTCTATCCACAGACAATGGAAACAACTGGACTGAAAAAAATAATGGATTAACACATTCGAGTTTTTCATCTTTATTAATAAATGGTAATAATATTTATGCTGGTATTAATGGAAATGGAATATATCTCTCCAAAGACTTTGGAAATAATTGGAACTTTATTGGATTACCAATGGATGATGTAATGTCAATATCTATTAATGGAAATAATATCTTTGCCGGTACTTCAGGAGGTGATTTGTTATTATCCACAGATAATGGTAGTCATTGGATTTCAAAACATAACGGAATTAGAGGAATTAGGGTTTCGTCAATATTAATCGACGGAAATGATATGTTTACAACTACTTATGAGGGCGGAATATTTTCATCAACAGACTTTGGAAATAATTGGATTAAAAAAAATAAGGGATTATTAGATACAAATGTTACTTCAATATTTAAAAGTGGAAATAATATTTTTGCAGGTACACTTTATAGAGGAATATATGTATCTACAGACAATGGAAATAACTGGATTCCCAAAAATAGTGGATTAACAAATTTGAAAGTTTTGTCAATTTATATTATCGGAAATAATATTTTTGCCG
>JBEKWK010000027.1:0-13734 GCA_049513175.1 FCB group bacterium | reverse complement strand
ATTAAAATAGTAGGCATGAATCCTTACAATAAAGTATTACTTTTCACTTTGTTTAATATTATCAGCTTAGGACTATTCAATGATTCGAAGTATCTTCAGTTTGCTTGCGTAGCTCGGAAAAAATAAAAGATTTTTTTTCCGGCTTAATAATATATTTAAGCAACTTTCCACTGATTATTTCCCATAAATAAATAATCAATATTGCGACCGAAATTCCGAAAATAATTCCTCCTAAGACATCAAGAGGATAATGAACTCCCACATAAACTCTGGAATATGAAATTGCTACTGCAATGCTAAAATAAACCCATTTGTATTGTCTGTAAAAATATGATAAAATAATTACTGCGGCAAAATTGTTAGCGGCATGTGATGAAGGAAAAGATTTACCGCCTCCGCAGGGCATCAGTAATCTTACATTATCCAAAACCTGGCATGGTCTCAACCTTGCAAATAAATCTTTTAGTATAAAACTATTAACCTGGTCAACTAATATAATAGTTATTATTAGCGTGATAGCTGTAATTCTGCCTTTAGAACCGCCTTTCCACAAAAGCCATCCGAAAAGAAATGCATAAACAAGAAACCAATTTGTGCCTGTTGAGATGAATGGCATTAAATTATCAAAGACAGAATTTGCAGTACCTCTGTTGATTGCGAAGAAAAGCCATTTATCAATATTTTGAATTAAATCCGGAAACATTAACTTTTTAAAATAAATTTATAATAATTTCTTTTATATATTGTATATGTTGAAAACTTTATTTCAGTAAGAAATATATTTTTCTTATTTTTTGTTTTAGTGCTAACATTGTTTTTTTAGCTTGTGTATTTTAGAATAAATTAAATTTATATTTGAAATATTTTTATAAAATAATAAAGCTATGAAATTGACACAAACAGAAACTTCTAATATAAAAAAATTATTAACCGGATGTCCGGAATTCTTTTTGAAAGGGATTACTTGTTCGGTTGCAGCATCAGTCTTAAAAGGAAAAGTTGAAGTTCATATATTTTGTCGCAATAAATATTAATATTAAATAGAAAGGTTTCAAATGAAACTCAAGAGACGTTTTACCAAGGATGGCAAAACCCCGTACGAAATGTTCAAATACGACATTCGTTCATCTGTACTTCGCAATCCGGATGGTTCTCTCGTTTTCGAGATGAATAACGTCGAAGTACCTGTACATTGGTCACAGGTGGCAACGGATATTTTAGCTCAAAAATATTTCCGCAAAACCGGTGTACCGTTAATTAATAAAAAAGGTCAGCCTGCCTTTGATAAAAGCGGAAAACCAAAAACCGGTGGAGAGACATCTATTAAGCAGGTTGTTCATCGCCTTGCAGGCTGTTGGAGAGAATGGGGTGAAAAGCACGGATATTTTGATACTATCCACGATGCCCAAATTTTCTATGATGAAATTGCTTTTATGTTACTCAATCAGGTTGCGGCTCCGAACTCTCCTCAATGGTTCAACACAGGTTTGCAATATGCGTATAATATTACCGGCTCTAAACAGGGACATTTTTATGTTGACCCTGACACAGGAAAAATTACAGAATCAAAAGATGCCTACACTCGCCCTCAGCCACATGCCTGCTTTATTCAATCAGTCAGTGATGACTTGTTGAATGAAGGAGGTATTTTTGATTTAACACTTAGGGAAGCGAGAATTTTTAAATTCGGCAGCGGTTCCGGAACAAATTTTTCTGCTATCAGAGGCGAGAAAGAACATCTTTCAGGTGGGGGAGTTTCATCAGGTTTGATGAGTTTCTTGAAAATTTTTGACCGTGCCGCAGGTGCGATTAAGTCCGGGGGGACTACAAGGCGTGCAGCAAAAATGGTTATCGTTGATATTGACCATCCAGATATAGAATCTTTCATAGAGTGGAAAGCAAAGGAAGAAGAAAAAGTTGCCGCACTTGTTGCCGGCAGTAGAATCAATGCGAAATTCCTTAGTGAAATTCTTACATCTGCTATTGAAAATGGTAATGACAGAAAAACCAATAAAAAGCTTAATTCACTTATTAAAAAAGCACTGCATCGGGGGATTCCCTTAAATTACATTCTCCGTGTTCTTGCTCTTGTAGGGCAGGGTTACACTAATCTGGATTTCGATGTATTCGACACACATTATGAGCATGAAGGATATATTACGGTAAGCGGACAAAATTCAAATAATACCGTCAGGGTTACAAATGAATTTATGCAGGCTGTCGAAAAAGATGAATTGTGGGAATTGAAGTGGCGTATCGAAAAAACTGTTGCAAAGAAAGTTCGCGCCCGTGAGCTATGGGAGAAAATAAATATGAGTGCATGGAAGTCCGCCGACCCTGGCTTGCAATTTGATACTACCATAAATGAATGGCATACATGTCCAAATTCAGGAAGAATTAATGCGAGCAATCCGTGCAGTGAGTATATGTTTCTCGATGATACCGCCTGCAATCTTGCAAGTTTCAATCTTATGAAATTTTATGATGAAGATTCGGGTACATTTCACGTTGACGACTACCGTCACGCAGTCCGTTTATGGACAATCGTTCTAGAGATTTCAGTTCTGATGGCTCAATTTCCATCTAAGAAAATAGCTCAACAAAGTTATGATTTCAGAACTCTTGGTTTGGGTTATGCGAATCTGGGAACTCTGTTAATGGTTAATGGTATTCCTTATGATTCGCCACAGGCACTTGCCTGGACGGGTGCATTAACTGCAATCCTTACCGGAGAATCTTACCTTACTTCTTCCGAAATGGCAAAAGAATTAGGTGCATTTTCTAAATATGAATTGAATAAAAAGCAGATGCTGAGAGTAATCAGGAATCATCGCCGAGCCGCTTATAATGAACCTGCAAAAGAGTATGAAGGTTTGACGATTACTCCAAAAGGTATCAATCCAAAGTATTGTCCGGCATATCTTTTGAAAGCATCAAAATCCGTTTGGGACAAGGCATTGGACATGGGTGAAAAATACGGTTACCGGAATGCACAGGTTACTGTTATAGCTCCGACAGGAACCATCGGACTTATTATGGATTGCGACACTACTGGAATAGAGCCGGATTTCGCAGTCGTAAAATATAAAAAGCTTTCAGGCGGCGGCTATTTTAAAATCGTCAATCAATCCGTGCATAAAGCTTTAATCAAATTAGGTTATACTGATAAGCAAATAAAAGACATTGAAAATTACAGCAAAGGTCATGGCTCTCTCAAGGGCTGTCCAACTATTAACAGGGAGACTTTAAAGAAAAAAGGTTTCACCGATAAAAAAATAGAGCTTATCGAAAAACAACTTCTCAATGTATTTGATGTAAAATTTGCATTTAATAAATGGACGCTGGGAGAGGATTTCTGCAAGTCTGTCGGTTTTACTTCCGAACAACTCGATGCACCTGATTTCGATATGCTCTCTGAACTCGGCTTTTCAAAGGGAGACACTGAGATAGCTAATGATTATATCTGCGGTACTATGATGCTTGAAGGAGCGCCCCACTTGAAATCCGAGCATCTCCCTGTATTCGACACTGCAAACAGATGCGGGAAAAAAGGGAAGAGGTATATTAACCAGATGGCTCATGTAAGAATGATGGCTGCCGCACAGCCTTTCGTTTCAGGAGCTATTTCCAAAACCGTCAACATGCCTGCCGAAGCTACTGTAAATGAAATCGGTAAAATTTACACTGACTCATGGAAAATGATGTTGAAAGCAATCGCTATATACAGAGACGGTTCTAAATTATCACAGCCTCTAAATGCCGCAATATTCGATGACCTCGACGAGGTTGTAATGCTCGGCGATGAGGATACTCTCGATGAATCTCTCGGGCCCAAAGAGCTGCAGCATCAAATCGCAGACCGCTTCCAATCCATGCCTCTTGAAAGACGCAAACTGCCAAAGAAGCGTAAAGGATTTGTACGGGAGGCATATGTCGGAGGGCATAAGGTTTACCTGAGGACAGGTGAATACGAGGACGGCTCTCTTGGTGAGATTTTTATTGATATGTACAAAGAAGGAGCCTCGTTTAAAGGTCTGCTTAATACTTTTGCTGTGCTTGCATCAAAGGCACTTCAATACGGTATCCCACTCGAAGAGCTTGTTGATTCCTTCACTTTCACTCGCTTCGAGCCTGCCGGTGTCGTAACGGGTCATGAGGCGATTAAAAATGCAACTTCGATTCTCGATTATGTTTTCCGTTCCGTCGGTTACGATTATCTGCACAGGTCTGATTTCGTTCATGTCAATGCGGTTGACGAAGTGTCGCATGAACACAACCATACCAACGGTCATAACGAAGTGAAACAGGATACCATAAAGGAAGAACCAATTGAATCAGAAATTCATCAATATGAACCAGAACAGGAAATTGAGCTTGTCGAAGTTTCATCATCAAGTCTTATCAACAAACCTTTCGGAGGAAATGGCAACGGTAACGGTTCAAAAATGAAGGCAAGCTATGCAAAGCAGATAGGCTATACAGGTGAGCAATGCGAAAACTGCGGCTCCATCCGCGTCAAACGAAACGGCAGTTGTACCGTCTGTGAAGACTGTGGTGCAACGACGGGATGTTCGTAGGAGGGGAAAGAATTATTATAATAATAAATTAGGAAGAAATTGAAAACTTCTCATATAATAGTAAACGGTGATAGTAGACAAATGACTGAGCTTCTGGATAAGTCAGTACATTTGGTAATTACTTCTCCACCTTATTGGCAGCTTAAAGATTATGGACCCGACAAACAAATAGGATATCATGACAATTACGAAAATTATATAAATAATCTAAATTTGGTTTGGAAAGAATGTTTTCGTGTATTGCATAATGGTTGCAGACTTTGTGTCAATATTGGTGACCAATTTGCCCGTTCGGTTTATTATGGAAGATATAAAGTAATTCCAATTCGAGAAGAAATTATAAAGTTCTGTGAGAATGTTGGCTTTGATTATATGGGAGCGATCATTTGGCAAAAAGTTACAACATCAAATACTACTGGTGGTGGTATTCAGATGGGTTCATTTCCATATCCACGAAACGGAATTTTAAAATTAGATTATGAGTTTATTCTTATTTTCAAAAAACTTGGTGATGCACCAAAACCCTCAAAAGAGCTAAAAGAACTTTCTATTATGACAAATGAAGAATGGAATACCTTTTTTGCAGGTCATTGGAATTTTGGGGGAACAAGACAAGACAATCATATTGCAATGTTTCCTGAGGAATTGCCAAGACGGTTAATCAAAATGTTCTCATTTGTTAACGACACAGTTCTTGACCCATTTTCCGGTAGCGGAACGACATCACTTTCCGCAAAAAAATTAGGTCGTAATTCTGTAGGCTATGAAATAAATTCAGAATATATTCCGATAATAAAAGAAAAATTAGAAGCAAATCAGGCAGACATTAATGGGACTATTTTTGAATTCAAGAAACAAGAAACAACAATTGATTTTAAAAAAGAAATTCAAATGTTACCTTACATTTTTAAAGACCCTCATAAGCTAGATAAAAAAGTTGACTTAAAAAAATTACAATTCGGTTCAAAAATTGATAAAAACGGAAGTACCAAAAGAGAAGAATTATTTACTGTTAAAGAAATTATTAGCCCGGAAAAATTAAAATTAAATAATGGTTTAATTATAAAGCTTATAGGTATAAAAGAAAGCCCTTTAATTAACAGGGAAGCAATCAAATATCTATCTACCAAAACTAAAAGCAAACGTGTATTCCTAAAATTTGATGATAAAAAATATGATAACGAAAACAACTTGCTATGCTATTTATATTTAGAAAATAAAACATTTATCAATGCACATCTAATTAAAAGTGGTTTTGTACAAGTAGACAAAGATTTTGATTTTAAATACAAAGATAAGTTTTTAACACTTTCATCTAATACAAATGACTAAAGAATGGATTAAAGGTTTTGAAGGAAAGAATTTAAAATTCAAACGTGAAACCTTGCTTAATTATGGAATGAATAGATGGGGTCTTAATAAAGCTCATAGTGTTGGTCCTACTTCAGAATTAATTCGTAAATGTGCACCTTCTAAATACGAGGAATGGGAAAAATTCTACTTTGAAACAGCTAGCCAGAAAAAGAAAACAGGACAGAAAATCACTAGAGAATACTTAATCAGTTTAGGTCAAACACTTTATATAAAATTGTCAGAAGTAATTCAAAATGAATTGGGGTCAATTTCAGAAGAAGAATGTATTGATTATGTTTATAATCTTATTCTAAATAGAACCTATGAGGGATATAAAACTGAAATAGAAACAATCTATGGACAGCTTGAATCTGCTATAGGAATGAAAATTGAACCGGCACCTGATAATTGGGACAGGAATTATAATGTTGACTTTTTTATTAAAATTAAGGACAAATTTATTGGTATTCAAATCAAACCTATATCATCAGGTTTATCTTTGAATCAATAGCAATGGATAGAGATGAATAAAATTAATCATGAAAGATTTGAAAAGAAATTCGGTGGTAAAGTTTTCTTTGTATTCTCAATTAAGAGTTCAGGTAAAAAGAAAATTTATAACGTCGAAGTGATAGAAGAAATTAATCTTGAAATTGAAAGATTGAAATCATAAAATTATTATTTATTCTTCCCCTTCACCTTCTCATACAACATTCCCAATGCTCTGCCGACGGCGACTTCGCGGTTGTAAGCTCTGTCTGTGCCAAAAACGAATTTCTTTGCTATGACACCGGTTTTATCTGCTAAGCTAATCCAGACTGTGCCGACGGGCTTTTCTTCCGTACCGCCTGTAGGACCTGCAACACCGGTTATACCGATTCCGTAAGTAGTATTAAATTTTTCTCTCACATTTTTTGCAAGTGCCAATGCAGTTTCCTCACTCACAGCACCATGCTTTTCCAAATTATCGGCAGGCACATTTAATATTTTCATTTTGATTTCATTGCTATATGCAATAACACCGCCCATGAAATAATTCGAAGCTCCCGAAACATCAGTAATCGCTCCACCTAACAAGCCGCCTGTGCAGGATTCAGCCACAGCTAAAGTTTCTTTTCTCGTACTGAGCAATTCGCCGATTGCTGAGCTTAAAGTCTCTTCACCGTATCCGAAAATATATTTTCCTGCCTTTTCTTGTATATGCTTTTCTATTTCCTTTATTTTATTTTCAGCAATAGTGAAATTCTCCGCCTGCACACCTATTCTAAGTTTAACGCCTCTGTACGAAGGCAGAAATGCAAGCGTTCCGTCTCCAATAAACTTCTCAGGCTCGCCAATTAAATCAGCAAGTGCTGACTCAAAAATACCTGTAGTCTGTAATGTTTTGAATAACATTACATCATGCTTTTTCTCTGAAATTAAATTTTCAATGAATTTCAATCCGTGATTTTCCATAATATTTTTCATCTCCAAAGGAACACCAGGAAGAGAAATTAAATATTTTCCGTCTCTTTCAAAAAGCATACCCGGTGCGGAACCGACAGTATTCGGAAGCACTTTGCATTTTGTCGGAAGCATCACATTCATTTTATTTCTATCGGAAAAAGGTATATTTCGCTTTTTATATAGTTCAGTAAGATATTGCATTGTAGGCTCATGTACAGCTAATTTATCACAGAAAAATTCTGCTAACACAGGTTTTGTTATATCGTCATGCGTGGGACCTAAGCCACCTGTGGTAATTACAAGGTCGGATAATTCCATTAGCCTTTTTATTTCCATCAGCATCATGTCTTTTTCATCGCCGACAGTTGCGTGCAAAATTATTTTTGCACCAAACTTAGTGCATTGAGCTGCGAGCCATGCGGCATTGTTATTTACTACCTGACCTATACAAAGCTCATCGCCTATTGCGAGTATTGATATTTTCAGCATTTTTGCTCCAAAATATTTTAGCAAAAAAAAGGCAGATAATTTCTTACCTGCCGTTTATAAATATTTTAATAAATTTATTCAGCCTTAGTTTCTTCAGTTTTAGGTTCCTCAGCTTTTTTCTTTCTTCTTTTTGGTTTTTCTTCTACAGGTGCAGCTTTTGGTTCTTCTGCAACTTTTTCTTCGGAGAAAAGTGTATCTTCTTTGGCTTTAATTTCTTCAACCACAGGTTTGACTTCTTCTACTTTCACCTCAATTACCTCAGCAATAGGTTCTTCAACAATTGCAGTAAGTACTTCCGCAACAGGTTCTTCAACAATAGGTGCAACTTTTTCGATAACTTTTTCTTCAATTACCGGCACTGTATCTTCAATAATCTTGTCATCGGCAATAGGTATTAGTTCCTTAATAACTTCTTCTTCGGAAGCTGTTTCTTCAAAATTTTCAGGTTTAAGAACCTCAAATATTTCTTTCTCAATTATCGGTGCGGAAATAAATACTGTAGCTACATCCGGAGGTATTTCTATTTTTGTTTCATCGAATTCTTCAGGATATTCATAATCTTCAATTTTCGGAACTGCCAGAATTGCCTCCTTAGGCAGAGAGGTAACATCGCTTATAT
This sequence comes from FCB group bacterium, assembly GCA_049513175.1. GTDB lineage: Bacteria > Bacteroidota > Ignavibacteria > Kapaibacteriales > UBA2268 > JBEKWK01. The sequence goes on along the minus strand of JBEKWK010000027.1, from coordinate 5,250 downwards.
ATTTTTCAGAATTAGGAACGGGATGTGCCGCTATGTAAATATCTATATCTGTTCTATCTTTTAATCTCAAACATTCGACTACTGAAAGTACGATTTTCTTAGCTTCTTTATCAAATTCGACTACCTTGAGAGGCAGCTTATCGCCAATGTTGAAGAACTCACTGATATTTTTAACAGGTGCGAAAGCAAGCTGAGATACGGGAACGAATCCATCCACTCCATCAGGCAATTCGACGATTACACCCTTTTCGATAATCCTTTCGATTTTTGCTTCGGTTTCAGAGCCAATTTTATAATGGTCCTGGAAATAATCCCAGGGGTTATCTTTAATTTGTTTGTGCCCTAAAGCGATTCTACGCTGACCGGGGTCAATGCTTAATACCATGACTTCAATCTCATCGCCCTTCTTTACAAATTCACCCGGATGGCGAATTTTCTTTGTCCATGACAAATCACTAATATGAATCAATCCGTCAACACCAGGCTCAAGCTCGATGAACACTCCGAAGTTTGTAAGATTTCTTACAATTCCCATATGCTTTGATTCAACCGGATATTTTTGCATCAAATCAGCCCATGGGTCTGGTTCGAGCTGTTTCATACCAAGTGCGAGTTTCTTCTCATCTTTATCTATATTCAAAACCACAGCATCAACCACCTGTCCCATAGAAACAATCTGTGAAGGATGCTTGACATGCTGAGTCCATGACATTTCGCTAATATGAATCAAGCCTTCGATGCCCTTTTCAATTTCGATAAATGCACCGTAATCGGTAAGGCTGACAACTTTACCGTTTACCCTTGTTCCCTGTTCATATTTTTCTCCGATTGTATCCCATGGATGTGGAGTGAGCTGTTTCATACCGAGAGAAATTCTTTTCTTATCGCCGTCGAAATCAAGTACGACGACTTTAACCAACTGGTCTAATTGTACGATTTCGCTTGGATGAGTAACGCGTCCCCAGGACAAATCAGTGATATGCACAAGCCCGTCAACACCGCCCAAATCAACGAATACTCCGAAGTCTGATATTGCCTTTACAGTACCTTCGAGTACAAGACCTTTTTCAAGCCTCGATACGATTGCGATTCTTTGTTCGGACAATTGCTCTTCAAGTAAGACTTTGTGGCTGACGACTACATTTTCGCTTGGATGATTAACTTTTACTACTTTTACATCTATCGTTTTGCTGACCCATGCATCGAAATCACGGACAGGACGAACATCAATCTGTGAACCTGGAAGAAATGCCTCGATACCGAGTAAATCAACGACCATACCACCTTTAATTCTTCTTAAAATTCTGACTTGAATAATTTCCTGTTTTTCGTTTAATTTAATTATATCGTCCCAAATCCGCATGAAATCAGCTCTGCGGCGGGAGAGAACGAGCTTGCCGTTTGCATCTTCGATTTTTTCTATAAATACGTCAATGCTATCGCCGACTTTAAGGGTTTCTGCGTTTAACAATTCTGCACTTGGGATAACGCCTAAAGATTTGAAGCCTATATCTACATAAATTTCATCTTTGGTTATATTTACAATTTTGCCGTTAACTAATTCATCTTCTTTGATTTTATGGACAGTATTTTCAAACATTTTCTCGAAAGTATTGTCATCCATTTCGAGGTCATCAAAAGAAAAGTCCATTACGGAACTTATAGTTATTGGTTTTTCAGGAACATGTTGTATAATAGTTTCAGGTTCCTTAGTTTGATGCATGCCTTCTGCATCGGGAATGGGTTCTTCCTGAATTTCAGTTGTTTCATTTTCGAGCATTAAGTACTCCGTTAATTAATAAATTAAAGTGAAAAAATATGCCCTTACGGGCGTTTATTATCTTAGTATATTAAATTAATGTTAATTTATATTTGTATAGATTTGCAATTTAGAGGAAAAATATCAATTATCAAAATAATTTTTCATTAATTTAGGTGAATGTTGAGTATAGAAGTTAAAAATAGAATTTTTATAACTTTTTCCTGTTTGAATTGTTATTACTATTATAAAACATGCAAATAATATTTTTTTATAATATTTTAATTAGTTAAGTTAATCAGGAAATACAAAGCAAATATTGTTATATGTAAACATTAGGCAAAATGATAATTTAAAACTTCCGAATGACCGATTAGCACCAGAATTTCTTTGAAAAAAAATACCAAGTCAGGAGCTTGGAAAAAAGAAGAAAAGTTTCCATATTTAAATATATCTAATAGGTGAAAAAATGAAAAAGTTCATTGTTTTCTTATTTTTTGTGTTATTACAACCTTCTTATTCACAATGGGTAGCTTGTAATAATGGATTACAAGACTTACATATTTTGTCAATGACAGTAAGTGACAGCAATATTATTGTCGGAAATGGGGGTGATTTTGTATATAGTGGAATATATTTATCCACAGATAGTGGAAACAACTGGATTGCAAAAAATAATGGATTACCACCACATTTGGTTGTTGCGTCATTAGCAACAAGTAACAATAATATTTTTGCTGGTACCTATAATGGTTTATTTATTTCAGCAGATAACGGAAATAACTGGACTGGAAAAAATAATTTACCAACCACTAATATTAATTCATTCGCATTAAGCGGAAATAATATTTATGCAGGAACTGACAAGGGAATTTTTTTATCCACTAATAATGGAAACAATTGGATTGTAAAGGATACAGGATTAACGAATATGTATGTATCATCATTATTAATAAATGGAAATAATATCTATGCCGGTACCTATGGTGGTGGAATATTTATGTCCACTGATAACGGTAACAACTGGATTGCAATTGATTCGGGATTAAAAAACCTGGATGTTTATACATTATTAACCAACGGAAATAATATTTATGCCGGTACTTACGGCGGCGTGTTTTTGTCCATTGATAACGGAAATAATTGGATTCCTCAAAATAACGGATTAATAAATTTGAATATTAGTTCATTAGTAATCTATGGTAATTATATTTTTGCAGGAGTCGGAATAAAGGGCGGCGGCGTGTATTTCTCCGCGGATAACGGCAATACCTGGACTCCCAAAAATAACGGATTAACAAACTTGTATATTATGAAATTAATAATAAACGGCAATTATATTTTTGCCGGAACTGAAGGCGGCGGTGTATTCAGAGCTAAATTGAGTGATATAACAAATGTGGATGAACAAACACAAGTTCAAAATGTAAATATATATCCTAATCCTGCATATAAAAATTTAACGATTGAAATAAATAATAATCTTTTAGAAAACAAAATACAAATTATTAATTTATACGGCATTAAAGTATTGGATATTTCAATGATTGAAAAAAAACAAATTATTAATTTAGAATCATTACCAATAGGATTATATTTTCTAAGAATAGGAAATCAAACAAAAATATTTGTAAAAGAATAATTATATCAAATGCGTGTCTTAGTTATTTTTGTGTTAGATAGCTTGGCTTTCCATTACAGAAGGTAGCAATAAAGTTAGTATTCAGTATATCTTCTTCTTTACAATCATATAAATTTTGAGATAAAATTGCAATGTCAGCATCAAATCCAACTTTTATTTTTCCTATTATATCTTGGTTTCCTGTAATGAAATGAGGAGTTGTTGTATAGGCTTTTATTGCTTCTTCCCTGCTTAAAATTTCCTTTTCAAACCATGATTCATTAGAATTAAACGGAATTCTTCTGACAAAGGCATCTATTCCGGTTAATGGATTATGTGATTCAATCGGGAAATCCGACCCTGCGATTAATTTGGCACCCGATTTCAATAGACTTTTCCATTGATAAGCGTAAGAGCATCTTTCTCCCAGCCTTGCTTCTGCCATCTTTGCATCGCTTATACAATGAATTGGCTGAACAGAAGCTATAATTCCATATTTCCCAAAAATCTCTAAATCGTCGGGATGTACAATTTGTGCATGTTCAACCCTTAAAATTGAGGAATTATCTGCAACCCCTTTTTCAACTAAGTTTTTATATGTATTCAAAACCATCCTGACAGCCGCATCACCTATTGCATGGATAGCTATATGAAATCCACTTTCTATGCCTTTTCTTGCTTTTTCTTCGAATTCTTTTTCGTCAATTAATAGCAAACCTGAACTATCATTTGCATCCGAATACGGTTCCAGCAAAGCAGCACCACGTGAACCCAAAGCACCGTCAGCATAAAATTTCAAGCCGCATATAATATAATAGTCTCCTCTTATAGGCTCGATTTTATTTTCCAGCCATTCATCATTTTGTGCTGTAATATAAGATTGAATCCTTATTTTCAGCTTATTTGATTTTTCGAGTTCAAGATATAAAGGGATAATTTCAGAGCATACATCCATGTCGTGCACTTCGGTAATTCCATTGCGTGCCAATTCATCGCAGGCATCCAAAATGTTTTGTTTAATCTGGTCATATGTAAATTTAGGTATGTGCTTTCTTACAAACTCCATTGCATTATCAATTAGTATTCCTGTAGGATTTCCTTGTTTATCCTTTAGAATCTGACCACCGGGCGGATTTGGTATGTATTCTGTTATCCCTGCAATTTTCAAAGCAGTGGAGTTCACCCAACAGGCATGACCGTCTACCCGCTCAAAGTATATTGGTGTATCTTTGAAATGTTCATCCACCAATTTTTTATTTGGATAAACTTTTTGAACCCATAGTTCCTGGTTCCAGCCTCTGCCGAAAAGCCAGTCTCCCCTGTATGTATTATGTTTCAAAGCTCTTTCTATGCACTCTTCAGGGCTTTTTGTGCCAACAAAAGATAAACCGTTTAGCTGATAACCAAGTCCGAAAATATGTCCATGACAATACACAAATCCCGGATAAGCCCAGCAGTCGGAGAATTTATATTTTTTCCCTTCAGAAATTATTTCCACACCCCAATCATTAGGTTCAATAGAAATAATTTTCCCTTTTGATATTTTTATCGAGGCTTGAACAGGTCGCATATATTTTAAATATAATTAAAAAGCCGATACACTACATATCGGCTTTTATAAAATTCAGAATGAGTAATTGTTGAATAGAAAAACTTTAATTTTCAGGAATGAACAATTATTCTGCCTTAATGATGCAATCCACCGGACAAACTGCTATACATTGCGGGTCGTCAAAGTGACCTACACATTCGACGCAGGTATTAGCGTCTATCACGAAAATATCCGGTCCCTCGGATATAGATTCCGTCGGGCATTCCGGCTCGCATGCCGCACAATTAATACATTCTTCCGTTATCTTTAATGCCATCT
>JBEKWK010000026.1:0-13961 GCA_049513175.1 FCB group bacterium | reverse complement strand
GGCAATTACGATGGCTCTGTTATTATCTGGGAAAACACTCCATTAAGTGTTAAGGAATATAATGACAATAATCATGCAGGTTTTGAAATCTATCCTAATCCTGCTTCTACATCTGTCAGAATTAAGTATGAATCATCAAGCTTTTTAAAAACACAGATTTCAATTTTTGATTTGCTTGGTAATGAATTATTAAATACTTCCGAAGATTGTAATATCGGAATGAATGAAAAAACAATAGACTGCCGCAGTCTTGAGACGGGGTATTATATTATCCGGTTGAAACAAAATGATAAAGTTGAAACTAAGCCGGTTTTGATAATTAAGAATTAAAAATTAAGAATTAAGAATTAAATTTTTGAACTCTGCTTTATCGGATTAATTGATTTCACGGATTCACTTTATGAACTTTAAAAACTTTATAAACTTTATGAACTAAATAAAAGGAATAAAAAAATGAAAACAAGATTATTATTTACAGCTTTTTTATTTGTAATTGCAATCCTATTTTCCACTTCCATTTCAGCAGATGTTGTTCAACCTGCAGGTGGTGAGAATGGAGAATATTGGATGAAAACAACAGTTCATTCGATACAATGGGATACCAGTTATTTTCATAATTTGGTTAAAATTTATTTATGGTGCAGACCTACTGGACAGATGATTCAAATTGCCACAAATATACAGGCTTCACTGGGAGCATATTCTTGGACTATCCCACAGAATATACCAACAGGAAATAATTTCCGCATAAAAGTACAACAGACTAATAATAGTAGTATTTATGCCATGTCCGAAACTTTTTTCCCAATATATCCATACCAGCAGCCAATAAAAAGTGTAGTTAAAGACAACGTGAGTAGCCCTACAAAAATATCTGTATTTCCAAATCCTGCGAACCATAATATTAATATAAAATGGACTGATAATTTCGATGCAAGATATTTAACAATTTATAATATTCATGGTACGAAGGTAGTGTCCCGCCAATTATCTGAAAAGGAAAATTATATACAAAGTACAGAGGAAATGTCGCCTGGTGTATATTTCATCGAATTAAAAGCTGATGAATATAAGAAACTGACTACGAAATTTATATTGGAAAAGTAAAATATAAAGAATCAATATTATAGAGAATAGCCTGCAAATGGAATATTTGCAGGCTTGAATATCAGCTATATCATTTTTAAAGAAGAATAAAAAATTTTATAAAGATTTTTCTATAAATTTATTAATTGCAATTGGGGGTTTAATATGCCACAACCAATCACACATTATCTTGTCATTAAAAACTCGCTTAATAATTCTTTAAAGGATCTATGGGATACCAACAACAACTTTGCAAGTCTTGGTTCATTCGGTCCCGATTTATTCTATACCAAAGATATTCTCAACTCGAATTCAAATAAAGAATATGGTCTGGTTTCAGATGTCATGCACTGGGAAGCCTCGTATACATTTTTTTGTTTCATGCTGGATTATATAAAAAAAGTTATTATAGATAATCCACCTATACAAAATAAAATGAAGGCTTTTGTTTATGGTTATTATAGTCATGTTTTAACAGATGTAATCTTCCATCCGTTTATTTATCGTATAACAGGTGACCATTGGCGATTGCATAACATACTTGAAAATGAACTCAACCATAAAAAATTGGAAGCTAAAATAGACTGTTTCTTGCTTCGAAAAGACAGTAATTTGAATCCATTTGAATTAGAATATTATTCAAGAATTCAGTGTAGTCAAGTTAATGACAGTGATAAACTTGATAAAGATATTTTTCTAATGCTAAAACAGTGCTTGAAAAATATATATGAAAATTTAGTAAATAATGAATTAGACTTTAAAAAAATTAATACTAATTATCATGGATTATTTGAAAAAGTAAGTGATAATGACGAAGACCACCCTATACACGATGCTTACCATGATTTTGTAGAATCTATAAAGCTTCTTTATAAATTAGAAAGCTTTTTACAGCTAGTCCCTAATGATAGACTAAAAGCTCTATTACCGATAAAAGAACTAACATCAGAAGAAGAACAAGAAATGAAGCTTCTACATATTATCGGGAATAATGTGGGTCAAAAAAAGTATACCTTCTCTGACTTATTTGAATTGGCAATTAAAGCTACAGTAAAAATTATTGAGTGCTGTGAAGCATTTCTACAGTTAGATTCAACAACTGCAAAAGAATTTTTCTTGAACCTATCAGACAAGCCAGTTTATCTGGGTGAAGATTTTTGTTTGGATTCTGGATTACCATGTTCACTTAATAAAGATTGGAACTTGGTTTATCCAAGCCGTGATATTTGCTATGGTGTTTTTACTGATGAGATTAATAAGAATTATGAAAAGATTATTTAAATCTTTATTGGAAACTTGACTGTCGAATTTAATTGATTTCAAATCTTAAAAAAGTAGCTTTATATTTATATGTTAATGTCAAATTAAATATAATTTTAAATAAACTGGAGAATATAAAATGGGAAAAAATTATTGTTCGTTTTATACTGTTATTTTATTAATATTAATAACAATCATTAATTGGGGTTGTTCAAAATCAAACGAATTGTTAGATAAAACTGAACAAAAAGTAAAAGATTCAATCCAAGAAGCTAAGACTACTAAAGGTTATAATTTAATTATGAATCCTGAATTTAATGGAACAGATTCACTATTTTCAATAATTGGAAGCAATAAAGAAATCGAAAATTCTAATAAAGAAGCAATTGATTCATTTAATTTATTAATAAAAAACCATCAAAAATCATACTATGAATTAATTAGTATATCAACTGTTTCGGAAAACAAAACTTGGAATACAATACTTTATATTAGAGCTAGAGGAGAAATAAAATGAAAAGGAAATTCATCTTAATAATTATAATAATAATGTTTTTTAGTTACAAACAAATTTTTTGCATACAAACTGATTTATATCTTACAATTATTGAAACAAAAGACAATTCAAATAAACCAGTTGAGAGACATTCTATTTCTAAATTAATACCAGATAGTTATAGCTTTACAATTGATGGTTTTAGTAACATTAATATTCATATTGAAAAACCAAATTTTGGTCCCGTTAGTCCCAAAACCTACATTAGTAATTATGAATTAATCATTTATAATTTAAACGACAAGTCCAAATTACCCAAATTGGAAAAAGATAGTATTTATAACAAAATTAATGATAATGATGATATTCAAGTTCAGCTAAATAAGTGGAATGAAGAATATTTTTTATTTAAATTAATAATAAATTATAGAGAAGAAATGACGTATAGAAAAAGTGATACCATATATTTGTCAAAAAAATTTTCAAGGGTAAGATTCCTTGTTAATATACCTGGAACATTTCCAGAATCAGATAGTTGGTGGAATGGTTTAATTAATATGGCAGCTAAAACACAAGTCAATGTATCATTATCGAAAAGTTTTGATGGGACTGACCCTTATTCAAACACTATATTCCATATCCCTTTTGTGAGATATGAATGTAGAAATATCTTAAATCAATTTGAAATAGGATTTGAACTTCCTGTTAATCTTATTGATAAAAATTCAAAAGTAATAAATGGCTGGGGTGTGGGCATTGGTGGCTGGAGAACAAAGGAAGATAGGACTTTATTCCAATTAGGAATTTGTACAAATAATCAGAAAAAATATTTTTGGTTTTTAGGAGCTGAAATACCAACTTTATTCCAAATAATTAGTGATTATGTTAATTCTCATCAAAAATAATATATGTATTAACATGAATTAATTAAGAGTAACTCGGAAATTCCTTCAAAGAGTTAGGCGCATAGTGAAAAGTGATTCTATAATGAAATTAATGAGGAAAAATAAACAGGTGGAATATAAAGTTGGTTTTTTCCGAACAAATTTTCCGAACATTTAGGTATCTTGACAGGCGTTATTTAATTGTGTATATTTAGCATGGTATGAATACAAAATATAAAATAGATATTGAGACTTTTTCTTTTAATGAGTTTTCATGATTTTATATCGTACAAATTTTTCAAGACTTTTCAAAAGGAGGTTTTAATGGTTGAAAATAGCTATGGGAATTCACATCAAAAATTTATTCATTCAAATTTTGCTTTTAATTTAAAAACTAAAAAATATTTATGAGGTATTCAATGAAAAATTTTTTAATGATTATTGTTATTCTAATTGCCTATATTCAGGCAGCCACAGCTCAACCAAAACCACAGGGCGACTATGGAAAAGACACGGTTTGGACAAACCGAATAGCAGACCAGACAGAGGGCTTTTACATGGTAAAATTCAGCAATACCGATTCGCTGATAGTTGCACATGGTCTTTCGCAGGACTTGTTCTTAGACGCAAAAACAGGACGGGAAATCAAAAGAATTGATGGAATTAATGAAGTATTATTCATTAATAATGATTTAAACTTCATTAGACTAAATCAATCACATAATAAGTATGAAATATTCGATACTAAGACATTTCAAGTGATTGATTCTCTTGAAAGCGACGGAAAAATTTTAGGGAATGCAAAAGTTTCTAAAGATGAAAACTATTTAGTTTCTGTTAATGCAGGTACAGGATTTAGAGTTTGGGATTTAAAAACAAAGAAGATTTTAAGAACAAAAAATCTATACAAATCCGAAGCTAATTTAACAAAATTTGATTTAGCAATAAGTGCAATTACATGCAACAATATAGGTATTTTAGTATCCATTATGAAAACTTATCTAATCTCAAGTAGTCCACCACAGTATTTGGAAAAATATATTCAATGTATATATGATTTTAATACTTTAGATAGTATAAATGCTTTTGAAGACAAGTTTAGAAGCATATTATCGAATAATTGCTCATTAATTGCATTCGCAGGATTGGACCCTAATTATGGAGTAGAAGTCTATGATTACAACAAAAAACAACAACTATGGCAATTGCCAATTAATGGACCAAGCATAACAGGCATTGAATTTTCGCCCGATGATAAGTATTTGGTAAAGTCGCCGGGACTTGAAATTTGGAGTATGGAAACAGGTTTAAATTTGTATATTTATCAAAGTGGAAGTTCAGATAATTTTGATATTAGTCATAATGGTAAGTACATTATTTCTTCTGTAGGTAGTTATTTATTTCTATGGTATGCAAGATTTGGTATAAATCCAGTACATGACAGTCCTGATTCTGTAAAACAAATAATATATCCAAATCCAACAACTGGAAAAGCGACAATACAATTTGCTCAACCTTTTCCTGAAATTACAGATATAATTTTGACTGATATAAATGGGAATCAAATACAAAATTTGTTTAACAAATTTCTTAATTCAGGAAATCAAATTTTAGATTTTGATATTTCGAGATTTACAATAGGTACTTATTTTATAAGAGTGCAGAACTCACACCTTTCCTTAATTTTTAAATTAATTATTACTAAATAAGGAAAGGAATATAAAATGAAAAATTTAATTTTGGCTGTTTTAGCCACAATAATTGTTGTATTTACAGCAACAGCACAAGACATCGTTGACCCGCCAAAACTTTTCAATAAAGATACAAGTGCGGTAATTATTTCTAACATAAAAGAATTCCCGCGAGGGTGGAATTGGGGAAGCCCCGGTCGTAAACTTGATTCAGCAATGTATGTCAAGTATTATCATGAATTAAAATTATATGAAAATCAAACTGATTATATTGATAGTGCAAGAGCAATTCAACCTTTATCTAAAGTAGTAATAACACCTAATTATACACCTTTTGACACAACTTATGATACGAGTTATGTAAATATAGTTGGTAGGAATAATAATTATCAATTTAATAGTATTGCATTACACTTAGAACCAACGATAGTTGTTGATTCAAATGATAATACTTTTCAGCCAAGAGCAGGAGATGGTACTGGTGCTGTCTTTGGATTTTATTACAGAGATTTCGATGTAGGAGATACCGTTACTGATTTTAATAGATTTGTTCTGCATTGCGACAGACCAGTTACTTATCCCAGAGTTGTTCTGAACAATATATGGGACGGAACTATTTTGAGATGGCTGGATTATGATGGAGGGGATATTGATCATCATAATCAAGGTAGAACAAATGATGATAGTTTAAATGGTGTTACTGATAAAGCTGTATATCATCCATTCAATGGTAAAAAATTTTATTTATCAATAAATCTTAAAACAATGAATTGGGATAGTCTGCAACAACATCTAAACGACACACTTTTAAAAATAAGATTGCCATATAAACTTAGCCATTACTCTTCTTCAACAATTGATTCCGGTGTTGTGAAATTCGATTCTATTCCCTGCAAAAGCGAAACACAAAATGAGCCGATTTACGGTAATTTTAATAATGATTACCGGGGAGTTTATAGAAAAGATACTGTTACGGCACAGGTACAAGATTTTTATATTACAGGTAGAATGCTTAAAAATGATACATTAGACCATAATATTACTCTTTCTGCTTTTGCTTTCTTTGTTGGTGATACATTACCTGATGGGAGTTATTTCAATAATCCTTTATTCAAAAACGATTGGTGGCAAAACAAGTACGGAATAAAGAAATATATTTCCAAAATAGATATGGAGGTAACGTATTATGGGAAAATAGACCTCGGAATAGACTGGGTGCGGCTTGAGACACCGAGGTCGAGGGGTATATTCCGTGGCAGCTATGATTCCGTGGCTTTTCAGGCTTATATGGTACAGGACAGTTTATGGAGAAATTGTAATCCAAGACATACAAAAATATACAAATTCTATCTTGCAGATGAGCCGATACCTATGCAATGGTCATCTCTCCGGTATTTGAATATGCTGATGGATACACTTGGAGAATTTGAAACTTATGATGAAACAAATCCCCCGGCACAGTTAACATATGCAATAGGATTATTACAAAATCGAAATGGGTCAAATATAAATTTTAGTGTTAATTCCGGTGTCCCCTATTATAAAAGGTCATATAATACTGCTGATGTTTACGGTGGCTCAGATTCAACATTAAATTATAATTTCGGTTTTAAAGGAAATAATAAACATAATTTTAATGATACCTTAAATTCTCAATATGAAACTTTTTTACAAGGATACATTACTACTATACCCATACCTCAAAATTTCTCGATTTTCGATTCTACATGGAATAATACTAATTGGGATCCTACGCATGCACATGTCTGTTATGACGCAAGTACGCAATATGATATTGAATATAAGTTATATCATTTTTACTATAAAAAATCATCACTTCTATTTGGAAATAAACCATGGTGGGCAAATTTATGGGTACAATCCGAAGGTTGGGAATATCATACTCCATTTAATTCATTTACTTTATCTAATGGTTCAGGTAATAGACCTAAAACAGGTGAAGAAGTAAGTGTAATGCTCTCTGAGCCAGTTATCTTAGGGGCTAAGGGGTTATTTTTTTGGTATAAATCAAGGCTAGATTCATTACCTCACAGTATATGGGCAGGATTACAAAAAAGCGTAGATTCCAGTTTTCAAAGCTCATTACCGATTGGCGATAGTTTAGTTTATTCTGATATAATTGGTGGTGATTATATAGATTTAATTGATCCATATAATTATAGATGGGATTCATGTTTTAATCCAAATGCTTATTATTTCGATACATTGGGTATTGACCAAAATCATATTTATATTGGACTCAAATCTACCCGAGCCTCGATTATGAAAATAAATAAATGGATAGAAGCTAATGAACAAAAATTGATTAATCTTCATCTCACAGCTTGGTATGGACATGGATTTACAAATTGGTATTTACAAGACCCCAATTATACTTTTATTCAATATACTCAACACTTTTTAGATAGTATAGTAGATTTAAATAATATCAAGACAAGACGAAATGGAGATACACTACCTAATGGCATGCCTTATTACGAGCCGCCCGATTCGAGTTTCTATGATATTGCCTGTCTTGTTGACCCAACGGAATATGCAGGTACAGATCCATTCAAACAATCATACTACGTAGCTATATTGAATAGGCGTACAGACCCGCTCGTAAGAGCTCAAAATGAATTATATTCGCCACCACAATACGAAGCAAAGGATATAAATATACCATTACAAATACCAGTTAAAGATTCATCTTTACACTTTTATTCAACAGCCGAATTTGACCATAATGTTTTAAATGGTGGCCGCAGAAATATAGATAATGATTCAATGCCTCCTTCCTATTGGCAGTCAATGTGGTGGCGGCGCCAGGGCTGTAGGGAAATCCGAATTCCCCTAAAATATAATATCAATTCCGTTGAAGACCATCGTTATACACTTTTACGAGTTAAAGAGTTGGGAGTGGGTACATGGCTCGATACTCTTTGGTATAGGCAAGCACCCTATACACACCGAATAGATACGATAGTTGGAAACGATAGTGTATTAGTTGTCAGACTTTTACCCGGCGAAGCAAAGATCCTCCATATTGAAGTTATACATGCTTTTGATAATTTAGTTGGAAATTTGGCTTATTCAAATCAAAGAAAAATGGTAGCTTATCCCATACCAATTGTTGATACATTTGGACATGAAATCAGCCAAAGTCAAGATTCAGTAAGGTATCATCTTGTTTATCAAAGATTTGATTCATTAGCTCATCGAATGAAAGTATATTATGCAAGAAGTGAACCAGCAAGCAAAAATCAACATTATGAATCATTAGATTGGGAAATAAGTGATATTTGTTTATCAGATTCTATAGATTTGAAATACGTTACACTGGAACATGATTGCCGCCGTCAATTTGCAGATTCAATGAATGGATATTACCCAGCTTTAGTCATAAGAAAAGACCCAATAGCACAAAAAAGCAAAGTATATGCAGTCTTTTGTGCTAATTTTAATACGGGTGGATTAACTTGCGCTCCACCACGAGCAACAGATACAAGCTATATTATTGAAACTATTTTGTTGGAGAATGAAACCGATGCTAATCTTTATTTAAATAAACATTTGGGAACAGCTATTGGGAGATTTAAAGGTAGAATTTCACCATCTTGGGATACTTTATCCTGGGGAACACCAATGATTAATGCTTCAAGCACCGGAAATTACTATACATGGTCTGATTCAGTAAGACATATATTTGCAGGCTGGAAACGTCCTCAAGATACAGTTTTCAGAAATCCGAGAGATTCAATGTATTTATGTTGGTATGACCATAACGGCGGCTGGATGCCACCTAAAAAGATTTGGACTGAACATCCAAGTCTGAATTCCTATTCAAGATTAAGCTATAATCAGGAAGATTGTGCTTTGGTTTGGCAGGAAAAATTAAATCCTTCAAGTTTATGGCTGCCGGGATTACATTCATATCATAAATACCAAGTTCATTTTACAAGATTACGAAAAGATGAAAATGATTCACTTGTAAATTATATTCCCAAAAGTTTTTGTAATGCACAAGTAAATCCCAAAGAAATATATAGTTCAGATAGTACAGTATTGTGGCTACCTGAAGGATGGGATGCAGATTCCGTTATGCGAAATACTTATGAACATACCATACCGATGGTTTATAGAAGTGTTGCCTCAGATTCCGGATTAGACAGAATGTATTCCTACGATAGAGTATATTGGAATGGTTGTGATACCTCGAACCATTTTTATATATATCATACTGGAATGGATTATATTGATATCCTTGACCGTTTTGGCAAATGGATTCCTTCTTGTTGGAATGTTTGGAGTTCTTATAGAATTAAATCACTTGTCTATTATTTAGCATACCCAGACGCGGCACAGGGCTGCTTAAAACTTGATAGCTTAAATCAATATACCGATGCAAATGATAGTATTATGACGATAAGTTTTTTGAGTTTACAATTAAGTAATCCTCCGTGGTCGACTCAAATCTGGCACATTAACCATTCTTTGTGGGGTTTGTATAATTCTTGGGCTATTTTAAATAGTGAATTTAGTCAATATCAATATGCACATCCATTAGTTGTTGGTAATTCTCAATGGCCACATTTAGCGGCATATAACACAATAACAAATGAAGATGATTACCATATTGGCAGGGACATTTTTCAGTATATGAATTCAAATTGGGATCTATCGGCAGACCAAGATATTAAAACATCGATGCAATACTTTTACAAGAAAAATGAGAACAATGAAACACCAGCTATAGCATACTTTGGATTTAAAACAAAATATGGATTGAATGAAGATAACAACGAAATTAGTTTGGTTACACCCGCAAGATTAGAAGAAGGGGATAGTAATTATTTACCTTTAACAATTGATCCATACCAAAAACAAGGTATATCATTCTTCCCTAAAGATACGATTTTTTCAAGTTGGTTCAATGTTAGAGATATACAAAATGTTGAATTTGAGAGTTTCGGTAGAAAAAAATCTAACAATGACTTAATAAAAATAAAATTAGAAAGAGAAGGAGACAAACACAGATACGAAATACCAACTTCTTTTGCTCGTGATGGTAATTACTCTCACCACAAAGTCTTGTTGATGAACGGAAGAAATGAAAGATTTAGATTTGTATGGGAAAAAGTGAATGAGAATTCAACTTATGCAGAAGAGTTGTTGATAGGTCAGCCTCCATATACACTCGACAATAATAATGATACTTTGTTTAGCAGAACTGGTAGTTATAACAATAACCCTTATGAAGTAATAGTAGATTTAAACGATAGCTACGATTTTACTAATACCGATGAAATAACAGTAAACTTATTTCCTAATCCGGCAGGTAATGTGGTTAATGTAATAGCTAAATTGCCTTTATCTGAATTTGGCAAAGGTAATCGTGATATTGTAATTAGTATGTATACAAGTATTGGTAAGGAACTTCAAAGAAAAATTACTCATACCGGTGACATCTTATCTCTACCTTTAGAGATGTATTCATCAGGTGCGTATTTTATCAAGGCAGAAGTTCAACCGGGTTATTTCAGCTATCAAAGTTATAACCCAGTATTGAAATCTTTTGTCATACAAAGATAATAGATTATTAACGTGCCAATTAGAAAGCCGTCTCTCTAACTAGGAGACGGCTTTTATTATATTCATAGAAGCTACATAAACAGCTTCACAGCGTTTTTTAAGTTAAGACTGACATAATTTCACACTGATAACTTTGTTTAAGTACGAAAGCCCCAAATAATTCCGGTTTGTACAGCGATAGCGGTTTTTATAGGTATAGACTACCGTTATACAAAAGATACCATGCAAAATTCGATAAATCAGATTTTTTAGGTTTTTCCGAAATCGGCAAAAACCTCAAATTTCTGTTATACCATAATGAATATCATGCACACCCACTAAGCCACCTCGTTTAACTTTTTCTTCAACTCCCTATACCACTCAAAGTCATGCAAATGATCTTTCACAGAAACCGCCAACAACTCATATTCTTCTTTTGAATTTGCCCATTTTTCTGAAACCTCGTATAATTCTCTACTTCTAACTTTATCACCAGTGTATATAAAACACATTTCGGCTAACGACCAATAATCATGGCTATTTGGGTTTTCATTCGCTTTTTCTATTGCTTTTTCAAGTAGCTTTTGTCCCCACTCACGGTCTTTTAAATTCTTAAATACAGAATCTGCTAACATTTGAATTTCATCGAATTCAATTGCAAGTACCTCTGCACGACGGTAAAGGTCTATACTTCTTTTCTTATCTGAGGTACTTTCTAAAATAACCTCTGCCAAAAACATGTATTCAACTGCATCCGGGTTTTCATCGGCTATGACTTCTGCCTTATAAAGCAACTCCATTCCCCATTCTACATCTTGCAGCTTTTTTAATATTGACATTCCTAAGAAATAGTAGTCTCCAATATCATGGACTACACCTTCAGCTTTTTTATAAACCTCTCGTGCAAACTCCGTGTCTGACAGCGTGTCAACTATCATATCTGCAATTGTCATTAACCCAATAGTATAATCAGCAACATTTATACAGTCGGTGCAAATTTGCACTATTTCATTTCTCGTTAATCCCGCAGGCTTAAAACATCCTGCTAACATATCATTTAAATTCTCTTCCGGTGTTTGTTCAATCGGGTTCACTTTGTTGTCCATTTGTTAATAATAAATTTTCTTTAAATTTTGAAAGATGCTTATCATGCGAACTCAAATTCTTCTCCATATATTCAAATACGACCTTGAAATAAGGCACGTATGCTTGTTTAATTGCTTCCGAGGTTTGCTCATATTTCTTCTTATTGAAGTATAAACTTTGTTCGTATTCGACATTTGAGATATTGTTTTCTTTTAGTTCTCTTCTTAGCTCGATTCTGTCAGTGGCATAATTTTCATAAGTATACGATTCACTCATAATCTTCTCCGATTGTTCACGACATGAATTTGATGTTCCTACTAATTCTACGAATTTTTGCTCAATGTAATCAGCAATTAAAGTTAGACGCAAAAGGACATTTGAAGGTCTATTCCTATTCAGATTACTTTCTCCAGTCAGCAGGTCATTGCCAAAGCCTTTCGATTCACCAACTCGAATGATGCCAGAAATATGAATGGCATAACCCTCGATTAAATCTTGGTTATTATTCAATAGCCAGATTAGTGGAATCATATCATGGTTTAACATTTCATGTCCAATAAATCTTTAACATATTACAACCATCCTCAAGTTGTTTCGACCACATAAAATTCTCAATAATAATTTATTTAAACAAATTTTAATTTAAATACTTTTATATTCTTTCTTTTGCATTTTTTCTTAAATGCCGCTTTTAGCCTATTATATTTTACATTTTCAATGCTGTTAATCAACGCCATACATTTTTCAAAGTTCCCTTAAATTCTATTTAGTTCTGCTACTGTTAGTTTAAGATTTAAGTTATTTTTTTCCCAAATAACTGAATATGCTTTTTTATATCTTCTGTATGCTTCTTGAATAGACGCTGATTCAAGTTGCTCTTTAGTTAAGTTAAAACTAAATGTTTCATAAATAGTGTCTCTCAAATTATCTATCTTGTTTTGTTCCTCGACATATTGTACGTCAAGTATACTTAATAACCTATGAAGATTGTCTGACCAAAGTTCTTTATCAGCGTCAGAAGTCCAAATATTATTTCTAATCCTATCAATATATCCTCGTATAACCATCGAAAAGCTGAGACCCGATAGCAAAAGGCTTTTTCTTATTCTATCATTATAACACCACCAGATTTTTTCCCTGATGTAAGTTTCATCTTCAATAGATTCGAAGCCTTTTGTTTCTAATGCTGTAAAATAATCTTCCAATGATAAAAACTTAGCATATTCAGCATTTTCCCACCCTTGAGATTTCGGAAACTTCATCAATTTTCTAAAAGCAAAAACATGTTTTGGAATTTCCCCAACTTTTGTGTCACCATTTAACCTAAATATAGTATTACATTTTGGGCATTTTGTGAGATATGGAAATTCCGTTAGCATGGGAGCTATTTGTTTACCGTCTGAATATATTTTAGCTCCGTAAGTATTACCACTCCTCAAACTATCTTCGCGTACAAAATTTTCACAGTTCGGACATTTATAAATGTAAGTTGGACCAAACATCATATTTGTTTACCTATGTAATGTTTTACAGTTTGTGTTAATGTTAATTGACATTCTATGCCCAAATGGAGTTTGGTAATTGGTTTTTTCATATTACCCCTCACCCAATTCTAAAGTTTCAACTATGTACTTGTCATAAACAAATTGAAATCCACATTCTTGGTAGTGCCTCTCAACACCGTTCTCATCAACTTTTGAATAATTGTCTTTATATAACTCCCAGCTTTCAAAACAATCAACTACGGTATGAATAAAGCTCTCTGCCTCGTCGGACATCTCTACATTATAGCGGTCTAAAGTCAGAACATTACAAGAACTCGTAATGCGACTTAACAGAGCTTTATTTGCTTCACCGTTCGCTTCAGACATAAAAAAGAATAATTCA
>JBEKWK010000025.1:0-14043 GCA_049513175.1 FCB group bacterium | reverse complement strand
AATTAAAGGATTAAAATAATAAGACCTGCCAGAGCTTTTCATGTTTATACCCTTATATTTAATTTTAGAAATATTAAATACTTTTTCAGATTATATTTTTTCTTGAGTAAAATCAAAAAATTTATATATTTAATTTAGACTTTTTTTCAAATAATTAAATTTGTACTATGGTTATTTTCCCGAAATAAATTTCGGGTTACAATTATTACTCCCATTTATCATAGTCAACATTGCATAATACTGATTCGAGGTCATTGAATATGATTTTCTTTGGTTCCATCGGCATAGGCGGTAAATCAAATTCAGCCGGCTTGTCGCCGGTCATTACAACACGCATTCTATAATATTTGTCATTTCCGAAATCAATTTTTAATGGAATAATCATCTTAAATTCGGACGGCACATCTTCCTGCTTTATTCTTACCCTGATAATATATTTCCCGTTTTCTTCCGAACGTTTGGTTTTATAGGCAAAGTGATAAGATGGAATTTTAATATCATCAACCCATTGGTCGAAAAACCATTGCATATCCACACCGGCTTTTTTACTGACAAGATTTATAAAATCCTGTGTACTGGCATATTTATCTTTATATAAATTGTAAAAATCTTTCATTATGCCAAAAAACAAATCTTCTTTCATCGTTTTTATATCGAGGAGCATATTTCTTAGCATATGTAAAACCCAGGCTCCTTTTTTATAAATAATCAAATCATAATCTCCGGGTGTATTGGAACTTCTGGTCCTGTAACCGAGAGAAATAGGTCCCGGTTCCATTCCCTTACCAAGAAATGTTTTCCTTACATCAATTACTTCTTTTTTATAAATTTTGAGCAAATCCCAAAATTTATCCTTATCCTTGTAGGTAGCTTGTAGATATGTTAAAGCAGAATATTCGGCAAATGCTTCGCTTAGCCACTGGTCTCTATAAGTTTTGAATTCCATTCCTATACCCCACCACTGATGAGCAATCTCGTGTGCGGCAAAAGTTTCATGTACACCTGAATTTTCGCCGCTGACAAATGTCCATGTTGCTAAATGCACCATTCCGGGGAATGCCTCGCCATAATTTGCCAATCTTTCGGTTATATATATCTTTTTTGCAGGAATTTTACCGTATAGTTTATCATAAAACTGTAGGCTCGTCATTACATCGTCTTTTATAAAATCCGTCATAGAGGAATTTTTGTATAGTAATTCAACGGGGATACAATCTTTTTCTTCAAATTCTTTTTTGTCAAAATTATCAAGATTAAATGACGCATTTCTAATCTTAAAGCATGTAACCCAGTGTGATGTTTTTACCTCTCCCGATTCGTCACTGGAGACCTTATCCCCAACACTTGCTAATTTATACCGTTTAGGATAATAATAAGTAATATCAAAAAAGCTTTTATAATTTCCACCATAATTTGGGAACCAGCCCATGGATTCTTCTAGTTTTTGATAATCTCCGATAGTGGTCATAACCTGCCCGTGGTAATAACATATTATACCGGAAGAATCGCCCAATTTAAGCCCATTTGGAAGCTTAACCCAAAATGTGGATGATTTTTTTTCAGGTTTATAAAACGGGATAAATTTACCATCTTTAGATTTTACCGAATCAACAATAAGTTTCTCGTATATTTCAAATTCTTCCCAACCAATATTTTCTTGTAGCGCTTTAAAATCAAGCTGAGTTTTGCAATTTATTTCGATATCATCACCAAATTTGCATTTTATTGAATATTTATAAATATCTATTTCTTTTTGTTCTATTATTGTATCGAGAGATGTATTATGGTCCTGCTTTGAAAATTTACAAATAGATTCGGCATACTTACCATATCCTGCATACCAGTTACTCTTTAAGAAATTTACTTCTTCTACATCGTACGGGTCAATATATAAAAATACCTCTTTGCCATCTGAAAGTGTAATATCCGAATAAAACATATCATTAATTTTCTTGTCTAAAAATGTTTCCGAAATATAGCTGTCTACAATAGTATTTTCTTTATTAAAAGAATAATGAATAGCATTTTTAATGAAGGAATTAATATCATCAGGTATTTCTTCATCTGACTTTTTAAAATCTTTTAACATTGTATATAAACTGCTGTCGCCGAACAATAAAAATACCGACTTAATTTCTTTATGAATTTCGGTAGTATCGAAATATCTATGTAATTGTCCCCTTTCGACTTTATTTGTGGGAACAAAATCAAAATTGCCTTTTCCTACAAAAACTGCCGCACACATTCTCCCATCTAATTGTTTACATACGTAAAGCTTTCCTGATTCTAAGGCTATATTGCCAACATCCTTGGTAATAAGTAGGTCGTTTATTTCATAGACTTGTCCTGTATCTACATTCAGACTTTTAAAATCATTAAGAAAATCTTCATACTTGTCATAAGCTTTTGAAGAAAATGTTAACATTAAAAAAATCATTGAAATCTTAATTAAAGGATTGAAATAATAAGACCTGTCAGTGCTTTTCATCTTAATTCCCGTTCTTTATTTTGAAGAAATATTTTTCAACTTTAATAGGGATATTTTTTTCTAAAACAAAAAAATCTATTTATACTGAGATTAGCAATTATTTAAAGGTATATTAATCTATATAAGCACGCAATTGTGTGTATTCTAAAAGCAATTTAAAACTTAATTTGCATAAATCAAAATTCCTGACCACTAACTGCTAATTGCTAACTAAATTTAATCTAAAATTTACAATCGTAAATCTAAAATCCTTCGATGTATTCTTTCAGTGAGTCTAAGTAATCATCTGATTCTACTGTGTCAGGCAGCATAATGCGAAGTGTTCTGTTCCCTTGGGCGCCCTTAATCGTATATTTCCCTCTTACAATCACAGAGAAAAACGGCTTTGCAAATTCGTCGTTATAAATATATTTTCCTAGCAGTCCAAGGTAGTCAATAAATTTTTTAGTGAGGAATCCATCCAACAGGATATCCCTGACGTTAGAGGCTTCGAGGCAATCCTCAATTTTTTTTATTTTCTTTACGTGCATCTATTTATAAAAATGTACGATTTTAGATTTTAGATTTAAAATCTACTTTATGAACTTTTAACTACTAACTGCTAATTGCTAACTATTTTCAATCTAAAATCTAAAATTCAGTGTGAGGTGCTTATAAGTTTTTTATAACCGAAGTAACAACACCCCATATTTCAAATTTATCTTTTTTCCTTATTTTAATCGGTTTAAAATTATCATTCTCTGAAATGAGAACTATGCTATTTCCGGTATAGCAAATCTTTTTGACAACTAATTCATCGTTAATGGACGCAATGACAATCCTGTTATTTTCAGGTTTAAGCGAGCGGTCAACGAGAAGATAACTACCGTGATGAATGCCCGAATTCTGCATTGAGTCTCCCATAACGCGAATCATAAATGTTTCTACCGGATTCAAACCAAGGAACAAACTCAAATCGAGCTTTGACCTGAGAGCAAAGACTTTAGTATTAGGCTTTCTTTTGCCGTAATGACTTTCTCTTTTCACTTGAGAAAGCGAAATATTTTTCTTTAAATCTGTACCTGTCGTTCGCTTCAAACTTTTCGTTGCATTGGTTGTCACTATTAATCTCCGTTTATATTTTTCCAATTCTTCATAGTGTAAATACAAAAAGCATTTTTTGTGCCAATTAACGAGGAAGTAGTCTGAATCACGGATTTAACAGATTATTAGATTACACGGATTTGTATCTTGTAAGTGATTTGATATATGGAAACGAAAAAATTGTAATCTTTTTTCGTAAATTGCTTTTTTAGTTTAAAGTCAAACAAATGTATGAACCTACTAATTCTTTGCTATTATTTTGAAGGGAGGTCTTAATATGAAAAAATGCTATACTTTTGTTTTATTATTATTTATTTTGGGATGTACAAATAAATCATCAAATCCAGTCAATACAACTATCGGTAAGAAGGTTGAAATTATTGAAAAATGCTATGATTCTACTTCTAAATTAGTAGAAATTTATTATTCATATTATGATGGCTTACCTTATGGTTTTATAAGAACCATGCCACAGTACGGGAAAGTATATAAATCCGAGTATTCAATAGTATTACTTTTTGATTTTTGGAGGCAAGATAAATTTGGTGCATTACTGTCTATGAAAGATGAAAAAGTAGATACACTGGGTAATATAATTAATGTAGATTCAATTTTATGTTCTTATAATTCTATTGGATATATTAAGGATTTCTCAGAAATTCATTATTTAAAATCTCATTCGACAAATTTTATTTATAATTTTGAATATGATAAAAATAATAATATAACTAAAATGGTAAGTTATCAGGATGGTATTTTTTATTATTCCCAACAATATGAATATAATAACCACGGGTACGTTCAAAAATCCTCTGATTCATCAAATCAAACAGATATGAATAAATATTATATTTTTGAATATAATTCAGATGATTATGTTATAAATATTAAAAAATATGATTCTACTTCAACTATTTGGGTAGCATTAGAAACCTTTACATACAATAGTAATAAAATAACTAAACATGAAAGGATTACATACCCAGACAATTTAAATGAAACTGATGAATTTGACTATAATGGAGATTTGTTAATACAATACAATTTTAATATTAGTGATAATCCCATTGGATACAAAGTTTATACATATAATGATAACGGCTTAATAATCGAAATTAATTATTACCAAAATGGAAAATTTGTCTCAAAACATAAATTAGAGTATAATTATTTTAATTGATAACGAATAAAATATTATGAGCAAATTAAAAAAAATTCCTCATTTTAAGAACGAGGAGCAGGAACGGCAATTCTGGCTTAAACACGATTCTTCTGAATATATAGACTGGAAGAACTCGAAGGCAGAATTATTCCCAAATTTGAAGCCATCGGTAAAAAGCATTTCTATACGATTGCCCGAAATGATGCTCTCCAAATTGAAAATATTGGCAAATAAATCAGACATACCATATAAATCCTTAATTAAGATGTGTTTAAATGAAAGATTAGAACAGGAAAAAGTCTGACTTAATTTTGTATTCTTAGTTCTGAATCCTGAATTTAAGAAATTATAACCTCTATTTTAAAAATAAGCCTTTTTTAAAAATTCATTAATAAATATAGTCATACCTTAAATTAATTTTAATTAATGCTAAATATTTCGTATATTGCTATAAATTAGTTTCTCAATCTTTTATATACTTGTCCGGAGAATTAACCATGAAAAATATATATTTACCAATTCTTGTACTCATTTTTTTGTTCTCTATAAATAATAACTCATTCAGCCAATTGCAGGATTCATGCGATAATAATGTCAGGAAAGACACTGTTGAGAAAACAATTGTTGGATTAGACGATAGAGCATATTTCAATTTTACGGGTGAAAAAGATATTGATTATACTTTAACAATGGATTTCGATTTTAAATCACTTTATATAACAAACGATATTCAAAATGTCCTTTCAGGGAGTAGTTTTATATCCAGAAGTTCAAGTTTTAATATAGTTACAAATCCCAATACAACATATGGAACCTACATTATTAAAGTAAAATATAAAAACCGCCGCGACTCAACAAATTCTGATTGCGGTATAGAATATATAAGATTGAAAATTATTCCTCCAAAAGTATCCGGAAAAATAAAAGTAACCGAAGCACCCTATCTTGCGAAATTACCTGATTTTAATACACCGTTGATAAATACAAATGATAATAAATTAAAAGACATTTTCCTTCCACGTCTTCCTTTTGTTATATCAACTTTTAAGAGATTGTATAAAGGTGATCCTGATTACTTCGGCGACTGGGAATGCCCCGACGGAACAAGTATCGCGGATGTATGCCCTGTGCTATTCAATAAAAATGGTGCTGTTCTTATACTTTTAGATGATGGTTCTATTTATTGGACTGAAAATGATGGTAGATTAGGATACACGGAACCCGAAATGGTAGATTTAGTACCGCCGTTTACGGATATATATGATTATTTTAATTATATTATGGGCGATGCACTATATGTTACCACTACAACAATGGTATATAAAGCTGACAGCGTTGGGAAAAAATTCAATATTGATACTCTTGGATTGAACCAAGCAACTATACAAATGGTAAAAATAGATACTAATCAAACAGTATATTTAGCCACGTCAAACGGACTTATGCGTCAGGGGCTAAATGAAACAATCTGGTCAAAAATTCCAGCTCTACCTGCCACATATCTTACAGCACTCTTCATTGATAAAAGTAACAGGATTTTCGTTTCATCATCTTATAATGTGTATGTCAGCACTGATGATGGTTCCACATGGCTGCTCGACACCCTGGGATTGGATCACTCGGGAGTATCGAAATTTACTGAAGATAAATATGGCAATGTTTATGGGATTGATGTAGTGGGACTGAATGTTTTTACACGGCTTGCGAATCAGCAAAATTGGCAAAATTATAATACAACATCATTTATTAATTCTGCAGACCCGGATGCAAATAGATTAGTTCACGATATTTCCGCAGATAGTTTGTTAATGGCGGCTACTGCTTTCGGACTTTTTCAATCTTCTGACTTCGGTAAAACCTGGAATGAAAACAAAAATAAAAACTTTGAATGTAATATTTTTTATAATTTTCTTGAGGATGTAAATTCCGGTAAATATTATCTGACTACAAACCGGGGGCTGTTCATCGGAGACCCGAAGAAAAACAACTGGACAAAATTATTCCCTCAGTCAGGCAATCAAAATCAATGTCCTATTTTCATAGATAAAAATGGAACGCTTTATACGCAAGGAAATTTTTCTGATAATGAAGTCTTCCACCTTACACCGCGAACAATGTTCAAAAGCACAAACCAAGGGGGGAGCTGGCAGGCGGACACTACTGGTATGAGTAATACAACAAGGTATGATGGAAGATATTTTGTTGACCTTAATGGGAATCAGTATCTTGCATCAACAATTATACTTGATACGACACAAAAAGGAAATGTATTTATTAAGAAACCAGGAAATTCATGGCAGAAAAACGAATCGGGGATAGCATTAAAATACCAGGACCAGACTCTTTCTTTTGGCACGGATAATTTTGCAAATGTATATCTTGCAGTTCAGTCAGGAGTGACAGGCAGATTAATGAAGTTGCCATTCGGTGGCGATACATGGACTGACGACAGCAAAGGGTTGGACAACTCGCAGGTATATGTTTATGCGGGGAATCCTAAAAATCAGAAGGTTTACGTTGGTACTTATAATAATGGTATTTATATGAAAACAAGCGATACTTGGAGCAAAATCCCTAATCCCTCGCAGGTACAGGGCGGCAGCAGTTGCTTTGCTTTATCGGTTGACCCTGACGGGACACTATTTGCCTGCTATGGAACATTTGACCAGTCATTTAATTTTAAACCGACAGGCACATATTTCACGAATGATGACGGGAAGACATGGTTATCAGCCGACCTCGATAAAATTAATGCTACATTTCTTGCATCCTATCCGGACAGCACCTATGCAGTAACAGACAGAGGATTATATGCAATCAATAAGAATCAAAAGCCAAGTCCGGTATATGATTCTAAGGGTAATGTTACCCAATTGAATCTTGAGCAGAACTATCCTAATCCGTTTAGTATTTCGACAACAATAAAATTTGAAATGCCTTATGATTCGCCAGTATCAGTAAAAGTTTTCGATATACTTGGAAATGAAATAGGTCTTCTAATGAACGAGTATTTAACTACAGGGACTTATTCGGTAGAATACAAGCCGCAGTTTCTTCAAAACGGAGTTTATTTTATTAAGCTGACAACAAACCAAGAATCTGTCGTAAAGATGATGCTCAAAACTGAGTAATATTAAATTGTCCTTTTCCCCCTCTATCAAGAGGGGGCAGGGGGTGTGTAAAATGCCCAAACGCCGCTCCAACTCTACTTATCTCCCTCTCCTTCGGAGAGGGACAAAGGGTGAGGTGTTTTACTTACATCTTTTTCCCACGCTCTTTCTATAATACATATAAATTACACTTGCATATTAATCATAAATCAAATATATTTGTATATGTTCGTCATATACATTAATATAAATTTATGCTGATATTTGATTGTACCGGATTTGATTGGGACGAGAGCAATTTTCTAAAGAATTGGAAGAAGCATAAAGTATCTCAAGCTGAATGCGAGGAAATCTTTTTCAATGAGAACTTTTTAGTCAAAGATGATGAAATTCATTCCATTGAAGAAAAAAGATACTATGCTTTAGGGAGTACAGCAGAAGGGAGAGAATTATTTACAGTATTTACAGTAAGAGAGAACAAAATTCGTATAATTTCAGCAAGAGACATGAGTAAAAAAGAAAGGACAATATATTATGAGCAAATTAAAAAAGCGTCCTCGTTTTAAGAACGAAGATGAGGAGCGCAAGTTCTGGCTTAAAAACGATTCTTCCGATTTTATAGATTGGAAGAACTCGAAAGCAGGATTATTCCCGAATTTAAAGCCATCGGTAAAAAGCATTTCAATTCGCTTACCAGAAATGATGTTATCCAAATTGAAAATATTGGCAAATAAATCCGACATACCATACCAATCGCTAATCAAGCTATATTTAAACGAAAGATTAGAACAAGAAAAAGTTTAAATTTAATTCTGAATTTTGAGTTCTGAATGCTGAATTATTAATTCTCCCTCTCCTTTGGAGAGGGACTAAGGGTGAGATTTTCTATATTCTTCTTTCCACTTTTAACTTTCTACTTTCAACTAAAAGAAAAATTTTGATTTCATACCCCTTTTCATTAATTTAATCCTATAATATTAAATTAATTTCATAGACATAAAAACTGTTATGAAAATAATGTCTCCAATACCTGCATTAAATAATAATTTCAATTATTTCTTCTTCATCTTGAAAAAGTATTTTTTTCTAATTCTAATTTCATGGATTAGTTTTACAACACTTAATGCACAATGGGAACCATGTAGTAAAGGACTTCCTGTTTGTGAGGCTGCATGCTTACTTGTGGATGGTAATAATACTTATTGCGGCATAGATTGTGGAATATATTTAAGTACTGATTATGGAGTTACTTGGGTTTCCCAAAATAAAAGCTTATTAGATAGTGATATTACATCAATGGCAATTAGTGGAAATTATTTTTTTGTAGGAACAGATTTAGGTGGAATATTTCTTTCAACAAATAAAGGCGAGAACTGGATAGAAAAGAATAATGGATTACTATCCTTGGACTTAAAATGGGTTAGGTCAATAGTAATTAATGGCAATAATATTTTTGCAGGAACTAATAAAGGGATATTCCTGTCAACAAACCATGGGGACGATTGGATTTCAAAAAATAATGGTTTAACTGACTTGGATACTATAGTTTTTTCAATGTTAATAAGTGGAAATAATGTTTATGCCGGTACTGCGGGTGGTATATTTATGTCAACAGACAACGGGAATAATTGGATCGCAAAAAATAAAGGACTAACAAATTTGAGTATCCAATCATTAGCAATAAATGGAAATAAAATTTTTACCGGTACAGGTAGTGGGATTTTTATGTCCACAGATTTCGGAGATAACTGGACTGAAAAGGATTCTGGGATTCCAAAGCTGGATTTTGAGGCATTTGCTTTTAGAGGTAATAATATTTTTGCAGGTTCCTTTGATGGGGGTATATATCTGTCCACAGACAACGGAGATAGTTGGACTGCATATAATTCAGGGTTATCATGCACAGAGAATATTTGCATTGCAATAAATGGAAATTACATTTTTACAGGAGCTGTATTTTGTCTTTATTTCAGAGCAAATCTTAGTGATTTTGGTATAAATGTTGATTTACCACCTAAAGAATTTATTATATATCCCAATCCTGCAAATAATGAATTAACAATACATAATGATTTTGAAGGTATTCAGGATATTATTATATGGAATATTCTTGGGCAAAATGTGTACCAGTCTGAGCTTATCGGTAATGTTGTAAAAATTGATATTTCGGTATTTGCAAATGGATATTATTTCATCAGGGTCAATGGGCGTACACAGATGTTTGTGAAAATATAGAAGTGCTTCCTATTTTCCTCTCCTACTCACCCATGTAGGGCTAAAGCCCGGAATAAAAAGAAACAAAACCCTGAGCTGAAGCTCAGGGCAATGATAACAATGTTGTTTTGTGGGACATCAGACACTTTTAAAGTGTCTGACATTTAAAAAATATATTTTACAAAAACGGAATCTTCACTACCTCCGCGGGAAAAGTTTTTCCGCGTGCTTCGATTTCGATTTTTGTTCCGGGTTCATGGTAGCCTGCTGCGACATATCCCATGCCGATTGGTTTCCCAAGGACAGGGGAGATGTTCCCGCTTGTAACATGCCCGATATTTTTTCCTTCGGCTAAAATGCCATATTCATGCCTCGGAATAAATTTTTCCGTTTCGAGTATAAAGCCGACTAATTTTCTTTTCGGTTTTTCTTCTTTGACTTTCACAATTACATCGCTACCGTTGAAAGTGCCTTTATTTGTTTTTGTTATCCAGCCGAGGCTCGCTTCGATGGGATTTGTCGTTTTATCAATATCATTTCCATAAAGACAATAGCCTTTCTCAAGGCGTAATGTATCGCGGCAGCCAAGACCTACAGCCTCGATACCGAATTGCTTACCGGCTTCGAAAACAGAATCCCATACTTTTTTTGCAGTATTGATATCGCCTCTGAAATAAAGCTCAAAGCCGAGTTCGCCCGTATAGCCGGTACGCGAAAGAATCATATCAAAACCTGAAAGATTGCCCAGCTTGTAATTATAATATTCAATTTCGGATAAATTTGTTGAGGTCAGTTTTTGCAAGGTCTCTAGGGATTTCGGTCCCTGCACGGCAAGCAGATTTACTGCATCCGTTTCATTTTTTAAATTGACATCAAATCCTTGTGTATTTTTTACACACCAGTCCCAGTCTTTGTCAATGCAGGCACCATTCACTACGAGCATATAGAAATCGCCCATGTGATAAACCAGCATATCATCAACAATCCCGCCGTCTTCGTAGCACATAGCTGAATACTGCACTTTACCCGGTACAAGTTTTGATGCGTCATTAATGCTGATTTTTTGTATAAAATCAAGTGCATCTTTTCCTCTTACTTCAAATTCGCCCATGTGGGAAACATCGAACACGCCGACCTTTTCCCTGACGATTTTATGTTCGTGAATTATTCCACCCGGATATTGAATTGGCATTTCATAGCCTGCAAACTCCACCATTTTGGCACCCAATTGCCTGTGCATCTCGTTAAAAATTGTCTTTTTCATAGTTCTCTTTCATACTTTTTTGAATTTGTAATTTTCATATTATTTAACTTCTATATAATTTTTCATTTTTTCAAATTTTTCAGGTCCGATACCTTTAATTTTCATTACATCTTCGGGCTTCTGAAAATGATGAGCATCCCTATAGTCAATGATAGACAGGGCAGTTTTCACACCTATACCGGGTAGTTTCATCAGTTCAACTTTTGAAGCGGAATTTATATCAATTTTTCCTAACGGCATTTCTTTCTTTGAACCGTGAAAATATTCTTTATCTTCTAAAGTATCGCCTTGCTTTAATTCGGGAATAGGATTATCGTGAACATCAGTGCCTATATATGTTGTTCTGTTAATTTCTGCAAGGCTGTCGAGTGATTTATAGACTATATTTGAAAGTTCTTTATTTGGAATTTCGTCATTATTATTTGTGAGATACTTGATTATTAAACCTCCGAAAAGACCTATGAACAATACAAACACAAATATAAGTTCGCTTTTGGTAGTGCCGAACAGCATTTGCAGTTTTGTCAGGAAAGGAGTCTTGTTTTGTGCCATAAGTATATTTCAGGTTTATAAGAATACATCTTTGACTTTATCAAAAAAATCTTTTTCTTTGGCTGAAGACTTCTTTTTTGGTTTTATATTTTCGCTTGCTGATAGCTCTTTAATCAGGGTTTTCTCTTTACTGCTCAGGTTAGTTGGAACGAAAATATTAACATAAACAAGTTCATTTCCTTTGCCGTTTGAATTTAGATGCGGAATACCTTTATCCCTTAATCTTATCACAGTACCGGGTTGCGTTCCTGCCGCAATTTTAAGCTTCTCTGTACCATACAGAGTCGGCACTTCAAATTCATCGCCAAGTACAGCCGCAGGATAGCTTATTGTAAGTTGGTAAACGACATCGTCTTCTTCACGGATAAAATTAGGATGTTCTTTTTCACTGATAATAACCATCAAATCACCGGCTTCCCCACCTTGTCTCCCGGCATTACCTTTATTTCGTAAGGGGAGATAATTTCCGTCTTCGACACCAGCGGGAATGTTGACCTTCACGGTTTCCTCGCCCTGAACCCTGCCTTCACCACCGCATTGAATACACCTGTCTTTGATTACCTGTCCCGTTCCGTTGCAGGTAGTGCAGCCGGAAATATTTACGAACTGCCCAAACATGGAACGCTGTACATGCCTTATTTGTCCTGTACCCTGGCAGGTTGGGCAAGTATTAAAGCCCGAACCGCTTCTTGCCCCTGTACCTTTACATGAATCACAATTAATCCACTTTTTTAGCTTCAATGTTTTCTCTACGCCGGTAGCTATTTCTTCGAGAGTGAGAGCTAATTGTATTTTTAAATCCGAACCTCTTTCCCCAATGTTTCTCCTTGCTGAACCTCGTCTCCGGCTTTGAGAGCCGCCAAAAAAATCATCGAAGATACTGCTGCCACCGAATATATCCGTAAAGTGTGAGAAAATATCCTGAATATTCGAAAAGCCGCTGTAATCTTGTCCCATTCTTAAGCCTTCATGTCCGAACTGGTCGTATCTCTGGCGTTTTTGAGGGTCGCTCAATATTTCATATGCTTCAGAAGCTTCTTTGAATTTTTCCTCCGAGCCTTTATCATCCGGGTTTCTGTCAGGGTGAAATTGCATGGCAAGCTTCCTGTATTTCGTCTTAATTTCATCAACAGGAGCATTTTTTGAAACACCTAAAACTTCGTAATAATCACGTTTTGACATCTATTTTACCTGTTCTTTTCAAATTATATTTAATTTTCTGTGGATTCTTTCATTTCTCCACCCGAAGTAATAACTTTTGCATGCCGCAATACTTTATCATGAATCATGTAACCGGGTTGAATTACTTGTACGACATAATCTACCGGAAATTCAGAAGGAATACGCATGAGTGCATCATGAAAATCAACGTCGAATGGTTTTCCGACTATATCATCCATGACTTTTACACCCGCCGATTCAAAGAGCTTAATCAATTTTTGATAAATTAACTCAAATCCTTTGAGTAAAGCGGAATAATCTGAGTTTTGATTTCCCGCTTCTATAGCAGCACTGAAATCATCAAGTATGGGAAGCAAATCGAAGAGCAGTCGTTCATTTGCATAATCGAGCATTTCCCGTTTTTCTTTCAATGAACGGCGTCTGAAATTTTCAAGTTCAGCCGCGAGACGTTGCATTTGCTCTTTTAAATCATCCCGTTCCTGTTCGGTCTCGGCTAATTTATTTTGAATTAATTCGAGTTCATTACCCTGAACAACCTCAGTAATTTCTATATTTTTTTCGCTCATTTCTTTTCCTTTTTCTTCATCTTTTTCTGTTTCATCCTTAGCCTGTTCAACATCAAAATTTGTTAAATCTTTTTTCGGACCGTGTTCATGTTTTACATAAGTATTTTTCAAGTCTTTCATTATATTTGATGGACTCCGCAGAGGCTTTTTAGGATTATTCGCCGCATCATCTGTCATATTTCTTAACCTCCATGTTATTTCAAAATATTATGAAAAATTTTATCTTAGCTTTATATAGACGTTATGTCTAAAAATTTTATTTAAAGAACTACAAATTTAACATTTAATATGTTTGCAATTAATATTCTTTTTCTTGAATTTAATAAACCGATAATTCATATAAGAAAAATAATGTTTACAAATTCCCCCTTTATCAAGAGGGGTACAAAAAGATTCCCCCCTCTATCAAGAGGGGGTCAGGG
>JBEKWK010000024.1:0-14045 GCA_049513175.1 FCB group bacterium | reverse complement strand
GGTTAGCAAAAGTCTGAATCATTTCCTGCTCTTTCGGGTCGAACTCTTCATCTACCATAGCTATTTGGTGCATAATATGCAAAATCACCTCCGCATGCATCGGCTTTAAAAATCTTTTCAACAAATAATCCGCCTCTTTTCTTTCTAATTTTAGGGCTTTTTTAATCAAATACCAAAACCCGAAAGTTTTTTGACCTTTTACAAAAAATCCGGTACCTATTGTAAAGAACACAATACCTTCAATTATATATATTGCTTGGTCCATCCATCCCTTTGTATCATAATTCACGAAAATGTAATATAAAACCCAAAGCATACAGTTTAAAATTAATATGGACATACCCGTCAAAGATTGAGCATCCGCAACTTCCCGCTCATGCTTACGCTTCCAGATTTTATTAATTTTTAAATATAAATAAAGAAATGTTATAAAAATTGAAGCTAATACAAAAAAGTTAAGAATATCTATAAATAGTCCACGATTGACTTTATAACCTACACCATTGCTTAATCTTTCATTTATATGTGCAGTACCATTATTGATGTCTGCGTTACCGGAAATTGCAGGAACAATTACCTTGATTAAAGTATCTGTCCATAAGATATATCCTGTTTCTTCATTAATTTCCCAGCCGTAAAACTCAACATACCGGTTATTTCTCTTGTTCCCGAAATTTCTTCCGATTAAATTAACTGTATCTCCGATGTGAAATTCATGTGGTACGATTTTATCGAAGTGAGCTATTGGATTAGCAATTTCCGTAATAGGCTCCTCTTTTGCACATCCTAATATTATTAGTGAAATTAGGAGCAGGATGAA
This sequence comes from FCB group bacterium, assembly GCA_049513175.1. Classification (GTDB taxonomy): domain Bacteria; phylum Bacteroidota; class Ignavibacteria; order Kapaibacteriales; family UBA2268; genus JBEKWK01. Next base: position 13,225 of record JBEKWK010000024.1, on the reverse strand, counting down.
TAATATCAAATTTTTCATAAACATCTCTTTTATAGTTATTAACAAAACAAAAATTGTTAATGCACTCTTTACAGAACACAAAGATAACAGAGATTTTTATTATTATGAAATGTTTTAAGCTATTGATAAAAAAAAGCAGGTTTCCACCTGCTTAATTTTTTCTTATCTTTTCTATTTCTACTTCTATTTCTCCGTTCTATGTTCTAAAACCGGGACGCTCTCATAAAGAAAAAGCTAGCATTACACCTGCTTAATTTTTTCTTATCTTTTCTATTTCTACTTCTATTTCTCCGTTCTATGTTCTAAAACCGTGGACCTAAGGAGGCTCGAACTCCTAACCTCCAGAATGCAAATCTGGCGCTCTCCCAATTGAGCTATAGGCCCAGTTACAGAAAGTAGAACAGAGAAATAGAACCAGAAGTAGAAGAGGTTAAATGATTAATATAAGGAAATTGAAGCATGAAAATTCTATATTTTTTCTACTTCTATTTCTATTTCTCCGTTCTATGTTCTAAAACCGTGGGCCCGAGTTGACTTGAACAACCGACCTCACGCTTATCAGGCGTGCGCTCTAACCAGCTGAGCTACGGGCCCCCCCATCATGTATGTTAGTTCATAATATCAAAGTACTGTCTTTTCATTTTTTGAAAAGAATACAAAATTAAGAAGTTTTTTTCTCAATTCAAATAATTTTGGAAAATCATATTATTTTATAGCGTTGATTTTGGCGCGGGTAAAATCTTTAAATTCATCCAAAGTCTGCTCTCCGAGCATTTTCAATGCGTCTTCTCTCAGATGTCCCCATTTATGATGTACAGGGCATGGATGCTCTCCTGAACAGCCTCCGAATCCAAGCACACATTCCTGGAAAGCCTTCAATCCATCAATAGATTTAACTATATCAATCATATGAATCTGGTTGAGTTTTTTTGCCAAATAAAAGCCGCCCGTCTTTCCTTTTCTTGAACCTGTTATACCGCATTTTGTTAATGACTGCAAAGATTTCGATACAAATTCTTTAGGTAACTTCAAAGCTTTAGATATTTCTCCCGCATCGTATAATTGTCCTTCCGGCTGTACTGAAAGAAACAATACGGCTTGCAATGCCAATTCACATTTTTTTGAAAAAAATACAGTCATAGTTCTAGTTGTTAGTTTTCGGTTTTCAGTTAACAGTTGTCAGATAATTAAACAAATTTTTCACTATCAATTAACTTAGGTTTTTTTTATTATTTCATGTTTTAATATAAGCATAAAACACTTTTATAATCAAATAACCTATAATAAAAACCTCGCCGTCAGCTAACGGCGAGGTTAATAAACCTGGTGTTGTAATTGTTCAGTTTCTTCACTCACTATTCTGAAGAAGCCGGAGTCTCCTCAGAAGCTAGGTCTTCCTCGGTTGAATTTGCTTCCTGCATAGCGGGAGTATCCTGAGCAGGTTTATTTTTAAGCCCTTCTCTAACTTTACGAGATTCTTTTCTTTTAAAATATCTATCTTTCACATTTGCTTTGTGCTTTTCCAAAGTTTCTGTTATTTCCTCTTCGCTTTTACCTTTGAATCGCATATGACGCTGTAAAAGTACACCTTCATAGCTCAATAAATTCCTGACTATATCTGTCGGCTGGGCTCCCTGGTTCAGCCAGTAAATCGCTTTATCCGCATCAACTGAAATCGTTGTCGGTTTGCTGTGCGGATTGAAATATCCCAATCTCTCGATAAATGCACCGTCGCGCCTTTTTCTGCCGTCAATAGCAATAATATCGTAAATCGGATAATGTGTCCTTCCTTTTCTTCGTAACCGAAGTCTTACCATTTAATCATTCCTAATAATTTATAAATAATACTTATTTTCTCTTTTTTGGATTTTAATTTTTAATTCTTAATTTTTAATTCTTAATTTCTTAAAACCCTTTGGGCATTGCAAAATTTTTCATCGCTCTGAACTTATTTCCCCGCGTCATATTCTTCATCATCTTATTCATATCATCGAATTGCTTCAAAAGCCTGTTAACATCCTGTACAGTTGTACCGCTTCCGGTTGCAATTCTTTTCCGTCTCGAACCGTTCAGAACCTTGGGATTATTTCTTTCGTCCCTAGTCATTGATAAAATAATTGCTTCTATCCTTCCAAAATTCTTTTCATCTACATTCACATTTTTCAGAGCCGAATCCATACCGGGAATCATTCCAATCAAATCGCGAAAGTTTCCCATTTTCTTTATCGTTCTTAACTGTTCGAGAAAATCTTCAAAAGTAAACTGTTTTTTGCGGATTTTCTCTTCAAGCTTTTGAGCCTGCTTATCGTCAAATTCCTGTTCCGCTTTTTCAACGAGAGTCAGTATATCGCCCATACCGAGAATTCTCGATGAAATTCTTTCAGGATGGAAAGGCTCAAGTGCATCTAATTTTTCTCCCGTTCCAACGTACTTAATCGGTTTACCGACTACGGTTAAAACAGAAAGTGCCGCACCGCCCCGTGTATCGCCATCCAATTTTGTAAGAACAATACCTGTCAGGTTCAGCCTGTCGTGAAAAGCTTTTGCAGTATTGACTGCATCCTGACCAATCATCGCATCGCAAACGAACAAGGTTTCAGTCGGGCTTACCGCTTTACTGATATTCTCGACTTCCTTCATCATCTCTTCGTCAATCGTCAGACGACCGGCAGTATCAATGATGACAACATCTCTTGCAAACCGCTTTGCATAATTCACAGCCTCTTTTGCAATATGAACAGGGTCTTTACTTTCATGGGTGAACACCGGCAGATTCGCCGATTCACCCAGCATCTTCAACTGTTCAATAGCCGCCGGACGATAAACGTCACAAGCAACAAGCAAAGGCTGTTTCCCTTTTTTCCGTAAACTTTTCGCCAGCTTAGCGGCGAATGTTGTTTTACCCGAACCTTGCAAACCGGCTACCATTATGACTGTCGGAGGATGCGGCGAAAACACCAAATCGCTTCTTTTATTTCCTAACAGTTCAACCAGCTCATCGTGTACAAGTTTGACTATCAACTGCTCGGGAAGCAAACTTCCCTTAACCTCAGTGCCGACAGCCTTGGACTTAACGTCCTCGACAAACTTTTTTGCAACCAGAAGATTCACATCTGCATCAAGCAAAGCATTACGGATTTCTCCCATTGCCTCTTCAATGTTATCTTCTGTTATAGTAGCCTGTCCTCTGAACCGTTTCAGAGCATGCTCTAATTTTTCGGTTAAATTTTCAAACATTCTATCTTTACTTCAAAAATGGACTACAAAAATAATTCATTTAAGTCTCCTATCCAAAAGAATTAAGGGCAAAAAAAAAGTTTTCCACAGTCCCAAAATCTAACTTATAACGATATATGGAAATTAAACGATAAAATATTTTTAGAAATTTACTTTAAAAGATTATTGTCATTTTGGCAGGAACAAGAGGAAATATGTCAGGGATTAATATCTGAATAATTTCTGTAACGCTAATAAATAAAGTAAGTTACTGTAATTATTTCTAACAATTATTTGATAATTTTGTTTAATATGATATTTTTCAATAATTAATTATAATCTACGATAAAGAAATATAATTTCCGCATTAAATTTTATAAACAAAAATTTACTTTTTCATTTCTACATAGTCCAATAATTCTTTTTCCAAAACACCTTTCGAATTGCAATTAATTTTTTCTTTGCCCAAGTTTACACTTATTTGAGTTTGAGAAATTCCCTTGTAAATAATCGAAATTGAGACTTTGGTTTTCTCCTCATTAATTTTCTTTACATACACATTAATAAATGCGGTGTACTCGACAATGGATTCGCCGAAGCCGCTTTCGCCGCAATCGAGATAGTGTTTTACGGAATCTATATTCAGAGTATAATCGGTTGCCAAATGCCCCATGTTTTTTTCGGTTGTGTTGACAGGTATATTCTTATCAGAAAACCATTGAACAGACGAAGCCCATACATTTTCAAAATTCTGATTATAAATTCTGAAATTTTCAAACTTATAGGTCTTGGGCGGCTTGGAGCTGGCACATGCAGCTAAAAAAATCAATAAAAGCAAAAATAACTTTTTCATAAAACCTGCTCATTATAGTATAACAAATTAATTATAATAATAAAAGCGGTCAATTTTTCATCATGTATTTTCAAAAATAAGTAAAAGTTAAATCTTTATCAAACATAAATTCCTTCGCTTTCAATCCGATTCTTCAAAAATGGATTCATTTTATCACGAAAGCGTACTATATCAACATGCATATTTAAAAATTTCTCGAGTTCCTCTTTTATATGAACAATGAAAAAAGGATTCGGCGTTTCCATTTTAACAAAGATATCAACATCGCTTGCCTCATTTATTTGTTCACGGGCAACAGACCCGAAAACACCCATTTCAAGCACTCCGTAATTATGGGAATTATCGGTTTTATATTTTTTTAAAATATCCAGAATTTCACTTTTACTCATTTGTTTATTCTCCAGGATTTTCCATTTAATAATTATGTTTATGTCAAAGACGAAAATTACTACAAAAGATTTACTTAATTACAGAAATAATCCTCGTCAATGCATCCGCTCCCGCTGACAGCTTCAAATAATATACTCCCTGCGGCAAAACACTCAAATCAATTTTAGAATTATTTGTACCAGCCAAGCCTTGCTCTGTTGCCGAATAAACTTCATTCCCTAAAACATCAATAATTGAAATTGTTACATACTTATTAGCATTTAAATTATAAGAAATTTTTAATTCATTAGAAGCGGGATTGGGGAAAATTGTGAGAGAATTGTTAGAATTAGTGAAATCATCTACTGCATCTAATAAGAGATTAACTTTAAGAGAAACTGAATCTACACATCCATTATAATTAGTCTCAATTAATTTTACCATGCCGCTATCTTGGCTGCCCCACTTTATAATAACAGAATTTGAATTATTTTTTCCTATTATAGCACCGTTTGTAACATACCATTTATAACTTGAGTCCAGACTGTTTTGTGCTGTATATAGTAAAGTTGAACCCTTAAAAGCAGATTGAGAGCCGTTTATCTCAGGAATTGGTAAATCATTTATTACTACTGCTTTCGAAATCGTTTGCACGCATCCTGTAAATTGATTGGTTACTGTAAGATTTATCGTACCTGAATTTGCAGATGTCCATTGTACATAAATATATGAAGGGGTAACTTCTTTTATTAAAATCCCCCCTACTATGTCCCATTTAAATGTTTCGTAATCGGCTGGATAAAAAATATAAGATTGAATGTTATTGTAACAAACATATGTAAAACCATCAAACCATTGTTCAGGGAGCGAATAAACTTCAATCGCATTATAAGCTGTATCCTTTATTCCAGAAGAATTATCCGAATCAATTAAAGTAATAGTTACACTTTGATATGAAGTCATAAAATTCACATTTACAGAGGATAAACTATCACTACCTATAATTTTACCACCATCAGAGACATTCCATTTATAAGTGTGTCCTTTTGTAAAAGTTGTAGAATATGTTTCTGTATTAAATACACATGTAGTATTTCTTCCTTCTATTAATAATTTTGAAGTTGTATAAGAAGGAACACGCCAAATTTTAATAGTACCGTCATAACTTCCACTTGCTATCGTTTTACCATCGGGTCGAAAAGCAAGATCTATTATATAACCATTATGACCGGTATATGTTTTAATCAGCACTCCAGTTTGTACATCCCAAAAATTAATTATACCTTCGAGTGTATCCCCCTCTCCACCTGCAACTTTTGTACCATCCGGACAAAAGCTTACACAATCAAAGTACCCATAACTTGAATAATAAGTTCTTATTTCTTTACCGGAAACCACATCCCAAATTATAATTGTCCCATCTCTACCCATACAAATTAATTTTGTACCGTCCGGATTAAAGAAAATATCCCATATATAATCTGTTTTGAATGTAATATTATTTATTTCCGTACCTAAATTCGCATCCCAAATTTTTATTATATTATAACTTGCTGTTGCAATTTTTTTCCCGTCAATACTATAACAAACACTAGTAACTACACCAGGGAAACCGTTCATTGTTTTTAATATAATTCCGGTATTGACATCATATATTTTAACTGTGCTATCATAACTACCACAAACAAATTTATTTCCATCAGGACTAAAAAAAACACTATTAACAAAAGAATTCTGGCATATGATTGTTCTTATTAAATTACCATTTGTTACATTCCATATTTTTACGGTTCTATCCAAACTACTGCTAACAATTTTAGTGCCGTCAGGACTAAAGCACAAACTAGTAATAATATCAGTATGCCCGATAAAATTTTTTATATTTACACCATTATTTGCATCCCATAGCATAATCATGTCACCGTTGCTGCTTGCAATTTTAGTACCATCAGGACTATATCTTACGTTATTTATATTATTAGTAAATCCTTTAAAGGCATTTATTGAATCACCTGTATTTGCATCCCAAATTTTAATATACCTACTTCCAATACCCATCAACCATTTCCCACTATAAATAAATGAATATTCATAGATATCTTTTTGCAGTGTCACAATTTGTGACCCTGTAATTGCATTCCAAAGTATAACAGATGTGTCCTTGCAGAAGTCTACAAATTGTTTCCCATCTGGACTAAATTCGACTTCACCCCTTATATCATAATCTCCTTTTATTGTTACAGTTTTAAGTAAAGATCCGGATTTTGTATCCCAAATTTTTATTGTATAATCGTCACTTCCGCTTATTATTTCAGTTCCATCAGGACTGAAATAAGCATTATATATATTTTTGCTATGTCCTATAAAAGTATTTAAAAGAGTACCAGTGTTAGCATCCCATAGGTATATTGAATTATTATCACTCCCGGTTATAATTTTATTACCGTCAGGGCTGAAGTTAAATTTAAAATTAGAACTTCCGGTTGGTATAGTATTAATTAAAGATTTTGTTTTTGCATCCCATAAGTTTACAATTGTATCTCCCCAATTACCTGCGCAAGCAATTTTACTGCCGTCCGGACTGTAACGAACATCCAAAATAGGACTAAAATTTCCAGGAATAGAATCAATTAAATTACCGGTTTGTAAATCCCAGAATCTTATTACTTTATCATATCCCCCGGCAATAATTTTACTTCCGTCGGGAGTGAATCTTATTTTCTCACTCCAATCAGTGTAATTTGAAGTATTTATTAAAAAACCTGTTTTAGAATCCCAGATATATATTAAATTATCAGTGCAAGCAATTATTTTTCTTCCATCAGGGCTATATTTGGCATCTCTAACCCAATCTGATATATACAATGTATTTATTATCTTACCGGTTTGCACATCCCAGATTTCTAATGAACCTCCATTTGATTGCAAGTTTGCTAATTGAGTGCCGTCAGGACTGAATACAAGAGAATATTCTTTTCCTATGTCATACCTTATACTTAAAATTGTATCTGCTGTTGCTACATTCCAGATTAATATACCTCCACCACCACAAGTTGCTAATTTTGTACCATCATTACTTATTACTGCATTTTGTATTGTTCCTAAACCGAGTGTCCGAATTAAATCATCATTTGCAAATAGCTTATAGCTGTAGCCGCAAATGATTAGCATGAGTATGACAAATAATTTTATTTTATAATCTTTCATAATAATGTCAATAATTTAATAAATAAATTTTTCTAATTTTTACCTTACCACCTCAATTATTCTTGTCATCGCATCCGCACCCGCCGACAATTTTATATAATATACTCCCTGCGGCAAAAAATTTAAATCAATGGTTTCGCTGTTTTGCCCGGCATATCTCTGTCCAATATGAGAGGAATACACTTCATTTCCCAAAATATCAATAATTAAAATTGATACATCCTTGTTAGAAACCAAATTAAAAGAAATATTAAGAGTATTATTTGCGGGATTTGGAAAAATATAAAAGTTCATAATTGCATTGTTTACAATATTATCATTTATGGAATTAAAAAGAGGTACCCGCCATATTTTTATAGTGCTATCAGAGCTGCCACTAACTATTTTGGTCCCATCCTGACTGAAACAAACGCTATTTACTCTTTTTATATGACCTGTAAAAGTATTAACGTCTGCTCCGGTTTTAGCATTCCAAAGCTTAATTGTTTTATCAATGCTTCCGCTTGCGATATATCTACCGTCAGAACTACAATCTACACTAGTAATTGCATCGGTATGCCCAAATAAAGTTTTAATTTCCGTTCCCGTATTCACATCCCAAATCTTAATGGTATTATCATAGCTACCGCTTATTACTTTACTATCGTCAGGACTGAAACAGATACTACTAACAAAATTTGTATGACCTGTAAGAGTTCTAATCTCCGTCCCGGTATTAGCATCCCAAATTTTTATGGATTTATCACAGCTACCGCTTGCAATTTTACTTCCATCATGGCTGAAACTAACTCCACTGACTACATCTTTATGCCCTTTAAGTGTTTTCAATATAGCCCCGCTGTTTACATCCCAAACTATTATTGTACTATCGAAATGACCACCGCCACTGGCTATTTTACTTCCATCAGGACTAAAGCATAAACTTGTTACATCATCGGTATGCCCTTTTAATATTTTTATCGAATCACCTGTATTTGTATTCCATAGTATTAAGTTCCAATCATTGCCACCGCTTACTATATTGCTGCCGTCAAGATTGAAATCAACGCTATTGACAATCTGGGAATGTCCTGTAAATGTTCTGATTTCCGCACCTGTAGTGGCGTCCCATAGCTTTACAGTTTTATCACTGCTTCCGCTGACAATTTTGTTGCCGTCATTACTCATGCAAACACTATTAACAGCATCAGTATGCCCGGTAATATTTTTAATTAAATAATTTGGAGCAAGGGGAGCTAAACTTAGCCTCCAGCAATTGCACAATCCCTGTTCCCCTTTTGAACTGACGAAAAGATATTTGTCATTTTTTGCTAATATCAGTTCATTCTTTATAATCCACGCAGATAAACTGTCATTTTTTTTATTCCAACTCTCGCCGTTATCCGTAGTAAGGTAAACTCCTGTGTAGGAGTAACCTCCAGCCCACACAGTGTCACCTGTAGTGATAAGGGAATAATGAAGGTCTTCAACGGTATTTAAGCCATTAGCTTTCTGTACCCAACTTTCGCCGTTATCTGTTGTAACATATACTCCCTGATTATATCCGTCACTACTCGCGAATACATAATTATTTTCTACGGTTAATGCCCAAATAGACACATCGGTTAGTCCTGAATCTTTTGGAACCCAGCTATCTCCATTATCAGTTGATGTTAATATACCATTATCCGCCGTGCCCGATACCCCTGCAAAAATAGTGCTGTCCTTCACAGCTAATGCATTAACACTTGCCCATAGAGGGTCGGTAAATCCGCTATTTGCAGCAGTCCAGCTATCACCGTTATCTGTGGATTTATAGATACCGCCTGATGTACCGGCAAATAGGGTATTTCCAACTTTAAGTAAAGTATTTATTGCTTCACCATTCATTCCTGAACTTTTTTTAACCCAACTACTGGCTATATCCAAAGTAGTAGAGTAAACCCCATAATCTGTAGCTGAAAAAACCGTACTCCCACAAAATAAAATTGAATGTACCGTAATTCCTTGCAATCCCGAGTTTTTTAACATCCAAAAATCACCATTGTCAATTGTAACATATATGCCTTTCGCGGTGCCTGCATATACCGTGTCTCCACAAGCAGCCAAAGACCATATACCCGTAGCATCAGGTAACGACTTATTGCCGTTCGCCCGTTCCCATATCTGGGCATCGGCAATTACACTTAAAATAATAAATGATAACAAACAAATAGTAAGTTTTTTACACATAACATTCACCTTTTAAATTTTTAAAAAAATTAATATTTTATATTATTGATTTATATACTTTTTTTGTTACCATAAGCCGGATTATTTGTAAATATTTTTGATTATTGTCATACTTCTTAAAGGGTAGTAGCAGCCACAAAGCAAGAGATTGTTAATAAGATAAAAAGATGCCCTACCTTGTGAAAAGTATAACATTAATAAAGAAGAAAATCCAATAAGCCACATGAATACTATCTTCATAAACTCTCATCAGATTAATAAAAGACAAATTTTTTCCCTAATTGGTGCGGGAAACACAAATTAAAAAAATATGTACTTCATATAACTGTAATGACACATTTTTTAGTAAAAAGTTACAAAATACTTAAAAATAAATTTCTGTTATCGCATAATTAATTATTGTTTTATTAATTTTTTCCTTAAATTTATCGAATAATAGACAATATTTTCTTATTTGAAAAAGCTCCAGAACTTAGCTTCAAATAATATACTCCCTGCGGCAAAGCACTTAAATCAATTTTAGTATTATTTGTACCAGCCAAGCCTTGTTCTGTTGCCGAATAAACTTCATTCCCTAAAACATCAACAATAGAAATTGTTACTTTCTTATTAGCATTTAAATTATAAGAAATTCTCAATTCATTTGAAGCAGGATTGGGGAAGATTGTGATTGAATTATTTGCATTATTCAAATCATTTACTCCATTTATGGAATCACTGACCTCGGCTTTGACTTGTGATTTGAAGTAAAAATTACAGCTATCGCCAACACCTACCGAATCAATAAACAAACCGCCGATAGTTGCCTTAAAACTGATTTTGAATTGCATAAAAACATTTGCAGGAATAATCTGGGGCAATGAAACATCAGTTACTTCAAACCCTTTGTTTTTAAACATTAACTGTATTGAATCAATGAGTACCGGTCCGGTTTTTGAATTATTAATTACCCAAAGATTCTTTTCCAAAGAATCACCTATATAGAGCTTGCCAAAATCAAGGTCAGGCTGCAAAGACAGACTTACAGCGAAATAGTTGATGGTAATCGTAGTATCGTTGCCAACATTATCGGTAAATGTAATTACAGCACGGGCATCTTTTGTAAGGTCTTTTACCCATGCTTTCCATGTTTTTATCGCAGGATTGACGGGCACCAAATCCTTTGATGAAAGACCAAAATTAAAGCTTGCGGCTGTATTTAATTTAATAGTTCCCAGATTAGCTCTGGTACTGTCTTGCGGCATATCTTCGACTATCGCGGATGAATCAGGAGAAAAGATGCCTTGTGTACTACCTGTGCAATTATTAAAAACCCATTGCGGGTCAGGTGGCTGAAAATCTTTATTGACAAACGGTACATTTGCCTTTATCTGAGCTTTATAATTAACAGTACTTGTATCATTGACACCCAATGAATCAATAAAAGTTCCGATATGAGTTGCAGTAAATCTTACCTGGTATTTGACCGAATCCATGGGTTGTATGGTTATAGGTAATATTTTGCCTAATATATCAAAGCCTTGGTTCTGTAGCTTAAATCTCAAAGAATCTATATTTATCGTAAGCATTTTCGATTTATTAACAATCCAAATATTCTTATAGACAGTATCACCAATAGCTGCATTTCCGAAATCCAAATCAGGGCGGATTGTAACTAAGGCATTGATTGGAAAATATTGAATAGTTATTGTAGTGTCATTAGCACAGCGGTCCGAAAAAGTAACAACTAATCTTGCTTCATTTGTCGGGTTCTGCACCCAGCCTGTCCAGGTCGTCGCAGAGTCCACACCGGCTATAAAATCTTGATATGAAAATTGGTAATTGAAACTCGAATCCGCATCCATGCTAATTTTTGCTAAATTGGAGCGGCTGGAATTACGGGGCATGTCTTCGACAGTAGCATCATTTAAATTGTTTTTTGCCACAATTGTACCATTACCAAGTACTCTGAATTGAGGGTCGGGGGGCAAGATATCATTGTGTTCCAAATCCTTTAATCCGACAAATGCCGGATGCCCGTAAGAATCATAAGGAGAAAATCCGTAAGCATAGACACAGAACAATTCATCAGACTTGATTTTATATACTCCGTCACCGGGAAGCAGCAATTGCTTACAGGCATATTGATGTCCGTTTATTGGTACTCTAAAAAGCAACCCTGCATCAGGTGAGAAGCTGTTTATCTTCTTCCATACGAATTGACCTCCCACTACCTGTGCGAACATCAAATCATCGGGCATTGTACCATCATCATTAGTTTTGTAAACTATGTTTATCCAATTGATATTAAAGCCTTTACCACCTTTAATACCGGGAGTATTAAAAACGATTTCTTTCTGATACTGTTCCAATGGTGTCAGAGCCATTTGAAAAGGGTCGCTGACAATATTATCATCTGTCTGACCGGTGTTGTATTGTGTAACACTTATAGGTTTATTGGCGGAGAATACAATTGGTCTTGGTGTTCCATTATCAGCTCTAAAACTTATCCATGCATCTACTTTAAGTCCTCCGCCACCGGATTTGATGGTATCTAATATCTGACCGTCACTGTATATAATAGTATTATCTTCTTTTGCAAATATTCTTATCATTGAATTTTTCAGTCTACCTGCAATTGGGGTATAATGATATTCGGTACCCCAGGTGCTTACAGGTAATTCGGCTTCCATCATAAAATCACAATATCCGGCATTTTCAGGAACATAAGCACAATAATTACCTGAATAAGCTGCAACAGGTTTTGTAGCACTCCAATGACTTCCTGTTAAATCTGCTAAATTACCAAGACTTCCAAATAATAATACATCACCTTTATATAAAGTCCATTGCGTAGTTTCCCCCGGTTTCTGTCCGCCTGCAGTCCTGGTATCAGAAGTACCGCCAAGAGTAAATCGAACTTTCGTATCGTCATAAGCGGCGACTATTTCACAGTAAGAAGTCAGATATTGCCCGAATGATTGACCATTATCTCCAATATCGGGCCAGGAGGCTACTACGTATTCCTTGCCTAATGAGGAAACAGGCAAAGCAAGATAGCTGTCGCTTGTATAAGAAAACCTGCTTACCCCGTAAACGATAATAGGCTGGTCTGCATAAACGTGAATCCCTGCACCATCATATACTTTTTCGGGGTCAGGAGCCACCATATCCGTCTTCCTGTATGGTTGTCCAATTGATGGGTCAATTTCAAATGCTATGATATCGTTAGCTATTGTAGGTTTTTGTATAAAGTATCCCTTACCTGGAACTTCAAGTGTTACTGTCGTTTGAACACCCGACGAAACGTAGATATAAAGTGCATTTCCTGTGCCGGTATTTTCCCAACAAGGATGGAAAGTTAACCAAAAGTCTTTTCCGGTATTATCG